>CAYWHL010000009.1:14920-26779 GCA_964457995.1 uncultured Methanoregula sp.
TCGGGTAGGTATACGACGGGCTTTTTGCGGTGCTGTCTGTTTTTCCGTCATTGTTGATATCCCACGCATAGGTCAGCCCGGATCCCGTTGACTGGTCGGTAAACTGTACCGTCAGAGGAGCGGCACCTGTCTGTACATTTGACGTGAATCCTGCGACAGGTGCAGTCACTGCCGGGGTGTTTCCCAACGTGATATAATTCGGTTTGACAATCGTATCAGAACCATAGGCGTTTGTCACTGTCAGGGTCACCGTATAGGATGTCCCGGCATCTTCCCAGAACCTCCATAGGGGGTTCTGTTGTGAGTTCTCCGGCAGATTCCCTTCCCCGTCAGAAAAGTCCCAGTGATACGTCATCGGGGCAGTCCCGGTCGACTGGTCGGTAAACTGCACGAACAGGCGGTCATCACCGTGTGTGGCATCTGACGTGAACTCTGCCTTCGGTGCACTGCCGGTTGCGGCTGGTGATGAGACCCGGATATATCCGCTCTTGATCTCGCTGTCACTGCCCGCTGTAGTGGTCACAGTGAGTTTAACCGTGTAGGTACCCGCTGCAGTATAGGTGTGCAACGGGTTTTTTGTCGTGTAATCCACAACGCCGTCATTGTTGACATCCCACGCATACGATATCGTGCCGGTAGCTGCTGACTGATCAGTAAACTGCACGGTCAGCGGAGACGTTCCCTGCGTTGGACTGGCAGTGAACTGTGCTGTCGGAGGGGAGGTGGTAGTAACCGGCGATGAGACCCGGATATATCCGCTCTTTATCTCGCTGTCACTGCCCACTGTATTGGTCACGGTGAGTTTAACCGTGTAGGTACCGGTTGCCGTATAGGTGTGTAACGGGTTTTTTGTCGTATAATCCACAACACCGTCATTATTGATATCCCACGCATATGAGCTCGTGCCTGCGGATACGGACTGATCCGTGAACTGCACGGTTATCGGGGATGTCCCCTGCGTTGTACTGGCAGTGAACTGAGCAACAGGTACTGCGTTGGTTGCAGTCGTCGGTTTCACGACCTGGACGGTCTGGACAGCCCGTGCCCCGAACCAGCGTTGTCCCTCCCATACCATCCGGTATCTGGGCGTATAGGAACCGGTGGACGAAGGTGCGGTCATGGTGAAGGTGAACGTATATTTTTCACCAGGACTGACTGTGGTTCCTGCCGGAATTTTGATGCGGGCAGGCCCGAATTTATAGGCATCCCCGTACTGGTCACCAACTCCCCCGAGGCGGATCATATCTGATTCACTCCAGGCCATTCTCCCGGTATTTTTCATGGTCACCGAAACAGTATAACTCTGGCCGGCAGTCATGGTTGACGGTATTGTTTCCGATACTACCTGTGAAGTCGGGTAGGAGCTTGTACGTGCAGCCGATACTGCGCCGGGCAGTACCATCGCCACGATGAGAAGCCCGATGAGTAGTAGGCTGATAGTTCGTGATTTGGCAAATATTTTCATGAGTCCATGAGTTGTTGACTACGCTTAATAAATTGGCAAACCACTGAGGGTCTAAGGATCGAACCTGCAGGCCGGAAAAATTACCCCGCAGGTTGCATCTTGTACCTTGGAAAAAAAGATGGGGGAAATTGCAAATTGATAGTGTTGATAAAAACGTTTTGAAGTTACTACGGTTATTGGGGCTACGCTGAGCAGTACCCGGAGATAATCTTGGGGGATCGGAGAGTTGTAAAACATGTACTACATTTATTGACCCATACTTTACCTTTGAACAACTCAATTTATTTTAAAAAAAAGAATAGAAATAGACTGTGCAAATAGAAACGGTGGTTGAATGGGCAGGCATATAAGGGAAAATACGTTAAATCCGGTTCCAGGTTCCGGAATTCTACCTCGTCTAAATTCCCGTGGGGTCTTACTATACATTATAGTCTTTATCGCTCTTTTGGTTCTTGTGCCTCTTGTGCAGGCACGCGAACCGGACTGGAACTATTCCACGTCAGATGTGGATATCGGCAGCGTGGCGATCTCCCCGGCTGGTGGCCTTATCGCCGTCGGGGCTGAGCGGGTGCTCTTCTTTTCACGGGACGGTCCCCTGCTGGGAGAAGAGCCGTACGGCACCAGCGTCCTGATGACCGCGGACGGGAAGTATACAGCATCAGTGTATTTTGCCACTCTCTACTTTTTTAAAAATCCGCAGCCGGGCGGACCAGCGGAGCAGCAGAAGGCAACAAAAGTATGGGAACGCGAACTGTCAGAACAGGTCTATTCCATCGACATGAGCCGTGACGGAAGCCTGATAGTCGGCCAGACCACGGGAAGAAAGATTTTTATCATCAACACCATAACCATGGCCGTCGAGGGAAATGATTACAAGATCGATCACGTGGTAAAAGTTTCTCCCGACGGCAGAAGGATTGTGGGCATCTCGCAGTCAGAAGTACATTCCTACACGCTTACCGGTCTGCTGACCCATACCGCTGCTCTGACCACATTCTCGGCACCCCACACGGCGCTCCTGCCATTAAACGGCACGTTTGCCATTTTCAATGACGGGCAGACGATCCGCTGTGTGAACTCCTATAACGGGACGGAACTCTGGAAGGGACAGGTAACGGGATACGTGACCAGCCTGTCGATGACTCCTGCGGCTTCAGCCATTATTGCCGGGACAGAAACCGGCAATATCGCCGCGTTAAATTCCAAAGGGAACCTTTCCTGGACGTATGCTGCCAATCCTGAACACCGGCAGGCTTCCGGCATAACCTGTACGGCCCTCTCTGACAACGGGGCCGTGATCACAGCCGGTACCGCTGACGGCAGAATCCTGTTTTTGAACGCCAGAGGGGAGCTGACAGATTCCTGGACGGGAAAAGAATATATTCGCCATATTGCCGTGAGTGCTGACGGTTCCACTATTGTTGCGACAAGCGACTATACCATCTGGGCCTTCACTTCCGGTACATCATCCCGGCCGCAGACCGTGACCACAACCTCCCCGTCCAGTACAACCACGGCTGTTCCATCTGTGCTTACCACAGTCGGGACACCGGTTCCGGAGTCCACTTTGTCCCCTGATGGGACGACCCCGGCAACCATCACCGAAATCCCCACAACGTATTCTGTCATCCGGACCGCAACTCAAAGCCCCCCTTCGCTTATCACCCTTGCCGGTTCCCTTATGCTGGCTTTATTTGTACTGGCAGGTAAACGGTAGCGTATTTCAGACTCCCTTGCAGGCAACGTGATGCCAGGCACGTTTTGTGAGAGCCCAGACACATGTACCGGCGTAGAAACCAGGACTCCCTGGTCAGATTTGAATAACCGATAAAAAAATCCCAGACATTCCTTCTGTATCATTTTTCGATGTATGATAGTATTTCTTCCGAGAGTGCCCCTCAGCCACAGCGCTTCAGCAGTACCCTTGTCAGAGGATAGCCGCAGGGATAAAGGAATGCCTTCACAATGGTATAGCCGGGAGGGATACACAGGGAATGGTATCCATCACCGGAAATGAATTTTTCGGGGTCTGATGAATCTTTTACAAGAACCGGTTGTATGCTGAATTATTATTAAGGGCCAGGAGTTGTCATAAAATTTGATTTACAGGGTAATATTTCTATATTGAATATTACTAAGCGTCGGGGGATCAAAATTATAGGCATCACCGTCAACGAAATAGAGATTCAACGCAGAAGACCCACGTTCACCGGATCTCACAGATTCAATTATTTTGCCTCGGACAGAATCTCCCATCCGGATATCAGTCCTAGGGTCAATATAGGAATATCCCACGCTGATTTCAGCGGACATGGAAAGGTCATTTTCAGACGGATTAATGAACTCAACAGTTACAGTAACTCCTTGACTATTCTTATAATATTCAAAGAGTCTTACTGTTGGTAGCGGGAATTCCACATCCTTTTTTAACCGTTCCCCAAAATCCACATAGTTCTTTTTTGCAAATACAACAGTTACATTCTCCTTTTCGCATAGAGTACCAACGCAGACCATGACAGTATGGACCCCCTCATCTACCATCAAATCTATGGATTTTTCCCCTGTTACCGTACCAACTGTCTGATTGTCCAGAATAACTGACAGGGGAACAGGATATCCGCTGATGGATATTCTTAACGGTCCTTTTAATGGCGTAACATTCGTAGCATTGGAATTATTGGTGATATTTATCGTGGTATTTATAAACGGCGTAAAGGTGTTTGTCGTGGATACCGTAGTATTATTGACGTCATTTTTCGTTTGAGCTATACATCCGGTAGCCAGTATAAATCCAACAACAACGAAAAGGGTAAGGAGCACACTGATTTTCATAGGAAGTTCACCGTTTTTTTCTCAGGGATCATAGAGAATACTAAACCGCTGGTACTAATACTATAAGTGTATTGTTTTTATTCTTTCAGCATCCCGCATATGGTTCGCCGTATAGTCCGACGACCTGGTTATCATCATGCAAACGTGCAGGCACGTAGTCGCAAGGTCCTTTTAGAATCCTTCCATCCGATGATATGGTTTCCATCTGATGGCTCTGTTATATTTAAGTACATCACAGGATCTGGATTCTATATCATTGTGTGCTACAACATCATAAAAAAAAATGCACGACACCAGTGCCTTGCATATGGTTATCAGGTAAAAATACGACTGGAACCGCACAGGTCTGCCGGATACCGGGATATATGTTCCGGAGTGAACCCGTCACGGTGAAATCACGGTTCTTCAGGATCCGAATAATGCTCTGTACACTTTATCCGGCATATACCATCTGATCCACGTAAACCCTTCAAAATACGTCCGGATAAGGATTGCGGCAAGTAAAAACAATAAACCAATAATCAGCACATCAAAATTTGCAATGCCTAAAAAATTCCTGATATAATTTTCCTCGGACACGATATTCGGAAGGAGTCCCCATCCCAGATCTCTGGATGAAAACGGCCAGAGGAACGGGTATCCCACTTTATACACTAACGCATCTTCAAACAGGTGAGCTCCAAATCCGATGATGGCAAAAAACAATGAGTCCAAAAATCTTATACCGAACGGGTGGAGTAAAAATGCCACAATTATACCAAAAATAACCATCATTGCCACATTGTGGAATGCGCCGTGGAAAATTGTATGCCCCTCAAAAAGAAGGGTAAATCCAAATTTACCGAGGATAGTATTGGTGATCCCGTCAACATCCGGAGCCCAGGCACACAGGATGATTATCCATGAATAATCCCTTCCGGTCCATGTATAATAGAGCATTCCAATGAGGATTGCGATTGCGGTGGAGTAGATAATATGCTCAACGATCATGATGACCAGGAGTTTTTGAGAAAACAAAATTCGTTGTTAAAGTTTTTATTCATTCGTATACATATCCAAAAAGGCACGGATCTGCACGCATTATAAGCAGGTTATGCTTAAGAGAGAGAAAAGATTATTACTCAATAGTATCCCTGATAGAGAATACAGCACCCGGATTCTGATGATTAATCCTGCCGGAAGAGAAAAAGTCGGGAATTCCGGGACGGGAATTCCATTTTTCATACAGGAAACCATAAGGACAACATCATGGTAATCCTGATCTCACGACCAGATACTAAAGAGAGTAACTATCTGTACAGGTACTGCTTTACCATCGTAATCGACCAGGGTCGACAGAGGGGCAAACAGGCACGGTCCTCTCCTTTAATCACAGGAGTGAGTTTTTTTTAATTAGTACCAAGAATTTTATTGGGCCTGATTACCCGCGATGCCTGGTCGCTGGAAGGGGAACACTAAAAAAAAGGATCGTTTCGTGTCCCGGATAATTATTTAAAGGTTATTTCTATGATTGTCGGGGGATCATAACTATAGCTGTGACCGCTGGCAAAATAGAGGTCCGCCCTTGTGGTTACACGATCGCCTGCTTCAACATATTCCGTAACCTTCCCCCGTACAGAATCTCCCATTTTGATACTGGTCCGGTCATCAATATAGCTGTAACCGCAACTGAGTTCTGCAGACATTACGAGGTCTTTGAGCGAAGGGTTGATAAACTCCACGTTCACGGAAATTACATCGCCGTTCCTGAAAAATTCTACTATCCGTGCTGTAGGTAATGGGAATTCCACATCGTTTCGCAGGCGTTCCCCGAAATCAATATAGGTTCTTTTTGCAAAGAAAATAGTGACATTCTCCTGCTCACAGATCCTTCCGACACAGACTATAACGGAATGGACACCCTCGTCAATCATCAGGTCCAGGGGTTTTTCCCTGCTGACGATACCGACAGTCTCATTGTCGATGGTAAGGGGCAGGTCAGCAGGATAGCCGCTGATGGATACCCGCAGAGGTCCTTTCAGTTTCGTGACATTGGTTGCATTGGTAACATTGGTCATATTTGAAATGGGCACCGTTGTCGTATTGGTAAACGGGGAGAACGTGCTGGTGGGAGTGGCAGTCCCGTTCACGGGTTCTTTTTTTATCTGGGCTACACATCCTGAAGCCAGAATACAGCCTGCCGCAATAAAAAGGGCAAGCAGTGGGATTATCTTCATACGAGGTTCTTTTGTTTTTTGTACCGGGTTTTGTGTCATGCTGCACCACGTAACAATATATACCATGTATGTTTACTTGTCCCCGTTTTTATTCTTTTAGGCACCCTGCCTGTGATTTTTATCGCCGTATGCTCCGGTGACCTGCTTATAGTCATGCAAACCTGCGGGCAGTGATTACGATGGCTTAAGGATCCTTCCATCCGATGACGTAGATTTTACCTGATGGCTCTGTAGTAGTAACGCACATCACATGATCCGGATCGTATCTCATTGTGTGCTACAACACCATAAGAAAAAATGCACGACACCAGTGCCTTGCACATATTTATCAGGTAAAAATACGAATGAACACTACCAGTAAATCAAAATATATCGTTGATTATTAAAGTAGGAGAATACTCTATCAAGGAGCCGATGAAGATTGATTTTTCTTTCCCATCATGACCGACATCATGTCACAACGGGTTCCCCCTCACGATGAGGAGACGGGACGTCTCCAGGGTCCTCATAGCGCACCGGATAATGGGAATACCACAAAACAGTCCCCGTCCCGGATTGCTGTCGTAATCCCGACGCATAACAACGAACTTACCATAGGCAGCCTTGTCCTCCTCGCCCGCCAGTTTGCAGGCCATGTCATTGTCGTGGATGACGCCTCGCATGACCGCACGGTCGATGTTGCACAGCATGCGGGAGCACACGTTATTCCCGCAGGGTATACAGGCGGCCGGGTAAATGCCATCCTGAGCGGCTGCAAGCATGCACTCGGCTTTGACTGTAAAGCGGTTGTGTTCCTCGATAACACCGGCAGCCATTTCATCCGTGAGATCCCACTGCTTGCTGCACCCGTTCTTGCCGGTGAAGCGGACCTTGTGATCGGGTCACGGTATCTTCTCTCGAGAAAAGGGATCCCGCCGTACCTGTTTGATGCAACCGGCAACAACCATACCCTGCCAGACCGCTGCCCGGTGTTTTACAACTCAGATCCTGGCTCACCGTTCAGGGCTTTAAGCGTCAGGGCTGTATGCCTGCTCGACCTCCTGCCTGACTCCAATCAGTTCGAACCGGCCATGGTGACGCTGTTTGCAAGAAAAGGGCTCGCGTTACAGGAGATTCCGGTCAAACCATGGGTTAAGCTGCCATCAGTCATCGGTGATGACACCCCGCGTTACCGGGACAAGCTCATTGGCGTAGTCGTACCGGTATACAACCAGGAACTGCTGGTAGGTGATACCCTTGCAGGTATACCGGAATTTGTCGCACGGATCTATGTGGTGAATGACAGTTCGGATGACCGGACCCAGCAGGTTATTGATTACTATGCAAAGCATGACACGTCCATCGTTCCCTTCCGGCATGAGGTGAACCGGGGGGTCGGTGCCGCTATTGTCACCGGGTATACACAAGCACTTGAAGAGGGTATGGATATTGTTGCTGTGATGGCCGGCGACAACCAGATGGACCCGGAGTTTCTTACCGAGCTCCTTGACCCCATCATTGACAGGAGATGCGATTACACTATGGGGAACCGGATCGCCAATCCTTTGTATCGTGCAGGAATGAGCACCTGGCGCTTTATCGGCAACAGCGTCCTGACCATGCTCACCAAAATTGCTTCGGGCTACTGGCAGATGATGGACCCGCAGAACGGGTATACGGCGATCTCCAGCCGGGCGCTCAGGCAGCTCAGCTTATCGAAAGTGTACCCGAGATATGGATACTGTAACGATATTCTTGTCAAGCTGAATGTCGAAAGCTTCCGGATTATCAACGTCCCCCACCCGTCACGGTACGGCCGTGAGAAGTCCAATATAAAATACAGTACCTATATTGTGAACGTATCCTACCTCCTGCTGAGAGACTTCATCTGGCGCCTGAAGAAAAAATATATTGTCTTGAACTTCCACCCGCTCGTATTTTTCTATGTAGGCGGCGGCCTGCTCACCCTCATGGGACTGCTGGGGGGACTGTATGCCCTGCATTACAAATTCATCCAGCACCAGCCCATTTTTATTCCCGGTATTGCCTCCCTGATAGCATTTTCCCTCGGCATGCAGACGGTATTTTTTGCCATGTTCTTTGACATGCAGCAGGAGAAGTCAACGAATATATGGTACTGATGTGCAGGAACGCGATGGTAGGATCAGTACGTGTCAGGAGTGATTCTTACTGTGCTCTATGCGGGCAGTGCCAGAAACAGGGCAGTATATTTTTTTTAAAATCGTTGTCCCCTCACACGGTCCCTTCCCTTTTACAGACCTCAAGGATGCGGAGGGCTGCATCTCCCTTGCCGAAGGGATTATCCCAGGTTCTGGTACTATTCATCATCTTCCCGGCAGCCGCAAGGATCTTTGCCGGGTTTGTACCGGCGAGCATATTGGCGCCTGTATCGATAGTTTCCGGCCGCTCGGTATTTTCACGCAGCGTCACACACGGGACAGAGAGGATACATGCTTCCTCCTGTAATCCCCCGGAATCGGTAAGGATGAGCGCTGCCTTTGACTCGAGTACCAGGAACTCGAGGTAGCCGACCGGATCCATGACCCGTATCCCTTCGGTCGAGAGAGAAAATTCCCGCACCATCTTCTGTGTCCGCGGGTGCATGGGAAATATTACGGGGTGCCCGAATTTTGCTGAGACGTTGCGGAGACCGGTCAGGATTTCTGCAAGACGGGCAGGGTCATCCACGTTCTCGGCACGGTGGGCCGTGACAAGGAAATATCCTGAAGGTTCAAGGCCAAGATCCCCGAGCGGATCCACCTTGGTGTGGGCGATCCGGATATTCTGCTGCACTGCATCGACCACCGTATTGCCGGTTACCGTGATCTTTTCCCGGGCGATGCCTTCCTTCAGCAGGTTCCGGCACGAGGTTTGTGTCGGGGCATACAGCTGGTCGGCCACGTGGTCTGCGATGATGCGGTTGATCTCTTCAGGCATACTGCGGTCATAGCTCCGCAGGCCGGCCTCAACATGCCCGACCGGGATGTGGAGTTTAGCTGCTGCAAGAGCACCCGCAAGCACCGTGTTGGTGTCACCCTGAACAAGGACAATCCCCGGGGATTTTTTGAGGTAGATCTCCTCGATACCGGTCAGGATCGCTGCAGTCTGGGCACCCTGGGTCCCGGACCCGGCGTCAAGGTTGTATGCCGGCAGGGGAAGGTCGAGTTGTTCAAAAAAAATCCGGTCCATTGCATAGGAATAATGCTGGCCTGTATGGAGAATCTCATAGTCGAGACCCTGATGACTACACGCACGGATGATGGGAGACATTTTGATAATTTCGGGGCGTGTGCCGATGACGATGGAGATCATGGGAACACCGGTGAATACGGAAAAAACGGTTCTTTCGGGAGTCGTATCAATGCATGCACGGGGGCCATCTCTGTTTTTCTCTCTATAATTCCTTTATTGCGATGCTCATTTAATCTATCGGGTAAGGAAAATAATAATCTGCAGAACTATTCCTTCATCTTTTAAATACTGCTGTATCATATCACAAACGCTGGTGCCTCAGGTCCAGTCCGCTCTTTAACCGTTCGAAATCCAAAAACAAAAAAGAAGAATCACTCCACCCCCTTCATGTGGGGACGCTGGTGGAAGCGTATGCAAAATTGAGAGACCAGAACCCCTATCCCCTCGTAAACAACAGCAGTCTTTTCCACGATGCCGGTTTCGTTCCGTATTGCATAGACAGGCACATGATTATGTCTCTTTCCTATGATTCAGGCCCTTTCAGCCACGCGATGTTCTGGGTTGATCAAGGACCAGGGTCTTCAGATCTGAATAACCGGGACCTGCTCATCTCCCATTTCCCACGGAAGAAACCGTCAGTTTGAACAGCTGGTAGGAATATTCCCCCTCTTCTTTGACGTTCCCAGACGTCTGGAGATTACCGTATCAGGAACGCAATGCATATGTGTTTATACTTCCGCGAAAATATATGCCAGTGTGAATTAAATGAACTACCGATATCCTGCCCTTGTGGCACTCCTGATACTCGCCCTTATTGTGGTACCAGGATCAGCATTCACGGCAAAAAAACTTGTTATTGCCGTCCAGGAAAACGGTGATGCGAATATCAACTTTGATTACCAGCTCACCTGGCCGGAAAATTTCGCGTATTCCATAATCCCCGGTAAGGAACAGATCGTACAATCGGCGCTCCGTAGTAAATTCCCCTCAAATGATGTTGATTCCATCCGCGTAGCAACGGACAGCACCGAACTCACCGTGAAAGACTTTGCGGCAGTTAGTACCTCTGCGGGTAATCCTGAATCAACGACGTATAAAACACCGGCAGTATCCTTTATGATGGCCCGGGATCTCCTGGACAACTACCCGTGGATTGCCCGATTTATCATCCCGGATTTTTCACCGGAAGTAACGATAGTAGAGTTCCCTGATGGGCAACAGTATACGTATCCAGATGCCAGCGAAATTCCGGCAATTACCTGTTTTTGAAACGAAATAACACCGGATTGAATATTTTTTTTATTTTTTTTGCTCTGTAGAAAACCTTTTTTTCGGGTAAAATAATTCCCCCTCTTGCGCCACCAGTCCCCCATTGGGGGACGGGGCGCAGTGCGATATCCGAGTTTGGTGGCAGGTAATACCTCGTCATCGCAATGGGGATGCCCCAGTGGCGGGGGCAAAAGCCCAAAAGAGCGTCAGAATTTTCAAAAATGATTTCTACAGGGCAATTTTTTTAAAAGAGATTATATGAAGTGTATCCAATTGAGGAGATTTGCACTCATGATTTTTTGTCACTTTTTTTACCAATTTTCGTGTCGGTACAAGGGTATTCTTCCCATGAGAACTGGTTCTTGGTCCTCGAGAAAAATCGGCCTTTATATTCCCTTTTGGAAGGCGGATCCATGGGGGATCACCCCAACCTGCCGATTAGGGAAAGGAACCCCTGTTTTAGGATCGGGAATCCCGGGACAAGAATTGTCTTTCCGGATATCCCCGGGGTACTGATCAATGCAACCGCCACGAGAGTACCAGATCCAAACGGAGCCTGAAGTGGCCCGGATTGGCTCTTTTTGGGGGGTGATTTGAATTACGTAAGGAAATGACAGGATATCATTTGTAAGAACTGTACCAGTGTTCGTACTCTTTATGACTGGTGAAGCAGTGTAATATATATGTTCGATCTTCACTGATATCGTAAATTATTCTCGCTTGTTTAGTTACTTTCTCAACATGGCATGGAATGCCATGTTTCATATGTTTGCGGGGGGGCATGGAATGTATTTTCTCAAGATGTATAAGGAATACAGATTTCATATCCAGAGGCATATCTGCCAGCTCTTTTCTGGCAGAATCTGAAAAAACAAGTTCCATAAT
>CAYWHL010000010.1:0-26455 GCA_964457995.1 uncultured Methanoregula sp.
GTGACCAGCTGGTCCTTTGTGGATACAACATACTTCACGCCGGCTTCTGTACCGGAGATGATACGGGAGTATCCTGCCCCGCCGCCAATGGGATTGCC
Source organism: uncultured Methanoregula sp. (assembly GCA_964457995.1). Lineage (GTDB taxonomy): Archaea > Halobacteriota > Methanomicrobia > Methanomicrobiales > Methanospirillaceae > Methanoregula. Next base: position 99 of record CAYWHL010000010.1, read on the forward strand.
TGTCGGGTTGCATGCCTCTGCACCGTAGCAATCTCCTGATTGCAGGGATGAAACTTTAATATAATTTGTTTTGATTTCATTATCACTCCCAAACGCATTGGTCACGGTGAGTTTTACGGTATAGTTTCCTGGTGCCTGGAAGGTATGGGGCGGGTTTTGCACAATATAATCCGTTATCCCGTCATTGTTCATGTCCCATGCATATGAAGTAGTGCCCGTTGAAACTGACTGGTCAGCAAACTGCACCACAAGCGGGGATTGCCCCTGGAGAGGACTTGCGGTGAATTGTGCTGTCGGTGGTGCGTTGATGACCGGTGAAGAGACCATGATATACCGTATCTTAATCTCGCTGTCACTCCCGCTGGTATTGGAGACGGTGAGTTTTACGGTGTAGTTTCCTGCTGCCGGGTAGGTGTGGGACGGGTTTTTTATCGTGTAGTCCGTAATCCCGTCATTGTCCATGTCCCATGCATATGAAGTAGTGCCCGTTGAAACTGACTGGTCAGTAAACTGTACCGTCAGAGGAGCGGTACCGATCTGCACATTCGACGTGAATCCTGCGACAGGAGCGTTAGCTACCGGAGTATTGCCCAACGTGATATGATTCGGTTTGACAATCGTATCAGAACCATAGGGATTTGTCACGGTCAGGGTCACTGTATATGATATTCCGGCATCTTCCCAGAATCTCCATTGGGGATTCTGTTGTGAGTTCTCCGGAAGGTTCCCGGTTCCATCGGAAAAGTCCCAGTGATAGGTTAACGGGGCTGTTCCGGTTGACTGATCAGTGAACTGCACAAACAACGGCGAGTTCCCCTGCGTGGCATTTGAAGTGAACTGTGCTTTGGGGGGTGTTGTGGGACCAACGCTCTGAACCGTCCGGGACAGCTGCTCACCGAACCACTGCTGCCCCTCCCACACCATCCGGTATTTAGGAGTATAGGTACCTACCGCGGCGGGTCCTGTCATCGTGAAGGTGAATGTGTATTGCGACCCGGGTGAGACCGAGGTTCCGGCCGGAATTTTGAACCGGGCAGGTCCGAATTTATAAGCGTCTCCCGCCCCGTCCCCGACCCCGCCAAGGCGGATCATGGTCGCTTCATTCCAGGTCATACTCCCGGTATTTATCACGGTCACCGATACCGGGTAGCTCTGGCCGGTGTTCATGGATGCCGGAATGGAAGTCGCTATGAGCTGAGCGTTTACTGCCGGGCTGCCTGCAACCTGAACCGTCCGGGACAGCTGCTCACCGAACCACTGCTGCCCCTCCCACACCATCCGGTATTTAGGAGTATAGGTACCTACCGCGGCGGGTCCTGTCATCGTGAAGGTGAATGTGTATTGCGACCCGGGTGAGACCGAGGTTCCGGCCGGAATTTTGAACCGGGCAGGTCCGAATTTATAAGCGTCTCCCGCCCCGTCCCCGACCCCGCCAAGGCGGATCATGGTCGCTTCATTCCAGGTCATACTCCCGGTATTTATCACGGTCACCGATACCGGGTAGCTCTGGCCGGTATTCATGGTTGCCGGAATTGTTGTCGATACGATCCGGGCATTGACAGCAGACGGGGATATTCTGATGTAATTCGTCTTTGCAGTGGTTCTTGTTCCCGCCGCATTGGTTACGGTAAGTGTCACCGTGTAATTCCCGGGTACCTGGTAGGTATGGGACGGGTTTTGCGTGGTATATTCCAGAACCATGGCCTGTTCCGGATTCGTATACTGGTTAGAAGAGCCCTGGCTGGTAAAGATGTCATCATCGCCAAATGTCCATACCCATGATGTCGGGGTGCCTGTGGAAGTATCGTTGAACTGTACAGTCTGCGGGGCAACGCCGGTCGTCGGGTGTGCCACAAAATCCGCAACCAGGGATGACGGGTGGTGCTGTATTGTCTGACCGGGAACAGGAGTAGTAACCGCAGATGGTGAAGTATTTACAGGTCCGGTGGAAGCAAGAAGATACTGCCCTGAATTGCCGGCATAAATGACCCGGACGGATTCAGGCGTTGTCGTGCTTTTATAAAAAAGGTGTTCACCGGCTTTCAATGTCCCCCAGCCCGCGGCAGTTCCCGTCGACCGGAACTCGCTTGTCCGGTCCACACCGTCCACAAGAATAGTAATGGACGTGCTCGTGAGCGTATCTCCCGCCATGTTGATGAGCTCAACTCCCTCGCTGGTTTTTGAAATACCCAGATACGCCATCGGAACCTTCTCGGGTAAAGGCTGTGAGTTCACAACAAGGAGGACAATACCTCCCGTAATCATCGTGATTGCTATCAGCAGGAGCACGCCGATAATGCTCGAGTTGGCAGATTCCCAATCCCACCTGTCCACCCCGGTAGGCTGCCCTGATTGTTCGAGAGATTGTATTGAGTAATCCACGATTTTCACCACCTAATGGTTTACAATAATGTATAGTATTAAAATACCGTTATCAATACTATACATTAATAGATTACATAAATGCTTTGCACTGGTATATGATAAATTCAGATATCCTTGGGGGTCACATCAAATAACCAGAAGGTGAAGGCATTTAACCGACAGGTTAGCTGAACAATGAAAACAGGTGGTTACCAATTCCCTGGCAGTGCATACCAGGTCTGCACAATGATGCTGATCGATAGGTGTCTCCTTTTTGTTGATTGCACGGAAATTTTTTGCCCTGTAAGGGATTTACCCTGTGTTTCTCTGCCAGGCTGATATCCATCAGAATGCAAGGAGAGCCGGTTATTTGATATGCACGTGTTTTTGGATTTTTTTAAATATCATTTTAAAAGAAAAAGAAGGAAAAGGACGACCTGATCACGGATTTTATGGATTTGGTGAATCGGGAGTCTTTACAAATCGTTACCTGTTCTTTTGAGATATCCAGGTGTGGCGAGGCACCGATGCATTGCATTTATTAATTACGTCTTATAGCAACACCATGACTGACAAAACTCCATCGTTGTCAGAGAAATACAAACATATCCGGTTGATGGTAAGAAAATAACACACGGTATCCGGGGACAGCAAAGATTGACCGCCAGCACCTCTTTGAAGTCTATGCCCTGTCGCTTCTGATTATGGTGCTTTTTGTATGCATCCTGTATCCGGGAGTCGCACCGTTAAGTTAGGAGAATGAAATGAAACCGGTTGCAATTCCAGGTAGTGGTTTACTCAAATAATACTGGTTTTTGTATCCCGGTACGAACCGATAATGTAAGATTTTATAGGTTTAAATGAAAATATCTGTTTTGTGTTGATTGTGATCTGTGCAGTCAGGCACCCTGAACAGGGAGTATCATGAAATACGTTGTAACCGGAGGAGCAGGATTCATCGGGTCTCATATTGTTGAGGCGCTGGCAGGAGTGCACGATGTTGTTGTAATTGATAATTTTTCCAGCGGGAAACCGAAGAACCTGGAAGGGTTTCCTGACAGTGTCACGTGCATCACCGGAAGTATCAATGATCGCCCCCTGCTTAAGGAAGCATTCAAAGGGGCAGAAGGTATTTTCCACCTGGCAGCGATTGCCTCTGTTGCAAAATCTGTCGATGATCCCATTGCCACCCATGAGACCAACCTTACCGGCACGTTGCATGTGCTTCTTGCTGCACGGGACTGCGGCGTGAGAAAAGTGGTTTTTTCATCATCTTCGGCAGTCTATGGTGATGAACCGACTCTCCCGAAACGTGAGGACATGCCCCCTGTCCCTCGTTCCCCGTATGCAGTATCCAAACTGGCCGGTGAGTTCTATTGCAACGTATTTTCAGAATTGTTCGACCAAAAGACCGTATCTTTGCGGTATTTCAATGTATTTGGCCCACGTCAGGACCCCCACGCAGAATATGCAGCCGTCATTCCGAAATTTATCGCCCGGCTGCTGGATAACCAGCCCCCGTTGATTTTTGGCGACGGTTGTCAGACCCGCGACTTTGTGTACGTCAAGGATGTTGTGCTGGCTAACCTGCTTGCAATGCAGAGCCCTGCAACCGGCACGTTCAACATCGGGAGCGGGCAGAACATCGATCTCAATACCCTTGCAGGGAATCTTGCCAGGATCATGAAGGTAAATCTTTCCCCCGTGTACGGGGAACCGAGATCGGGAGATATCCGCGATTCCGTTTCAGATATCACCGCTGTAAAAAAGGCTTTGGGATATAAGGCTGCCTATTCGCTTGATAAGGGACTTGCAGAGACAATCCAGTGGTTCCGTGACCGGAAATCCGGCGTGAAGAAGTAGCAGGGATTCCATGTTTATCAGGATCTGGCGCCGGATTCATTGAAAGCCATACGTTTTTTTAAGAAGACCATCGTTGCGTTCAATACTATAAATACCATTAACTACAATGTTTTTTTAGTTGTCAGACCTCGTATGAGGTTGGGATGATCAAAAAAGAGAATACACCCGCTGCATCATGAAGATAGTATCCGTTGTTGGGGCCCGGCCGCAGTTTATCAAATGTGCCCCGGTCTCTATTGAGATCCGGAAAGAGCATGAGGAGATCCTTGTCCATACGGGCCAGCATTATGACCCGGAGATGTCGGACATTTTTTTTGAAGATCTCATGATACCAAAACCGGACTACCATCTCGATGTCGGCTCAGGCTCACATGGAAAGCAAACCGCTGCTATTCTTGAACGGGTGGAAACCGTACTTATGAAAGAACTGCCGGACCTTGTACTTGTGTACGGTGATACCAATTCAACCCTTGCCGGTGCACTGGCTGCCGCCAAGCTACATATACCGGTCGCCCATGTCGAGGCCGGACTCCGGAGTTTTGACCGCACAATGCCAGAAGAGATCAACCGGGTAGTGACCGACCATATAGCGGATCTCCTTCTCTGCCCAACCCGGACTGCAACTGATAACCTGGCAAAAGAAGGAGTTACCCGCGGCGTTCATATGGTAGGGGATGTCATGGTGGATGCCCTCCGGCATAATGCAGACATTGCAGGGAAAAAATCCCTGATTATCACCAAGCTGGGACTCACGAAAGGAAATTATTATGTGGCGACCGTTCATCGCCCGGGCAATACCGATGACAGGAAGCACCTGACTGCAATCATGGAAGCATTCAAAGAATCGGGAAAAACGGTTGTTTTTCCCGTCCATCCCCGCACGAAAAAATATCTTCGCGAATATGGGTTGTATAATTCCTTATCTGAAAATATCCGGTGCATTGAACCTCTTGGCTATATCGATATGCTGCACCTGATGAAACATGCAAAGAAAATTCTGACAGATTCCGGCGGTATCCAGAAAGAAGCATATGTCCTTGGGATACCGTGCATCACGATGCGGGAAAATACCGAATGGATTGAGACACTGACCGGGGGATGGAATGTTCTTGTTGGTGCAGATAAGCACAGGATCCTTGTTGCCATGACAACAGATATCCGTACAGATGCGGATAATTCAGTGTTTGGGAATGGGGATTCGGCGGTGAGGATTGCACGGGTGATTAAAGAGCATGTCTGACTACGACAGCATCTTTATCGCTGCAATGAATGGCATTGATACAAAAACAACCAGAATTACGCCTTTGCTTTGAGGATAAAAACCACCATGAACCTTGATTGTAACCAGTAAACGGGAGTATCAGCATGGGGATGCATGAACTATTACAAAAAGATCCGGAGATCTGGGATCTTTTTTGCAGGAAGGAAGAATACCAGCCTTCCATACGCGACAAATACAACCGGTTTCCGTATTATGCCAGTACCTGCCGCACGATTTTTGTTCCCCGGGCATCAGAATTCCTGATAAATAACGGCTACCCTGTAAATTACCCTGATGGCAAACCATTTGCTGTCTGTCTTACGCATGATATAGACGCGGTATATGCATCGGCTTTCCAAAAGGGCATCGACACGCTGAAACATGGTACTCATGGCAGGTTCAAAGAATCGGTTGCGTCGATCAGGCAGGTTTTTTCAAAAAAACATCCGTTCACAAATTTTAATGACATCATGGAACTGGAGGAGCGGTATAACGCCACTTCCTCATTTTATTTTCTTGCACTGGACCCTGCAGACCAGGATTATGAATATCCGGCTGACGATCTGGCGCAGGAAATAGGTTCAATCCAGGACCGGGGCTGGGAGGTCGGGCTTCATGGCGGTCATCAGGGATATCGTGATCTCACGAAACTTACGGATGAAAAAAAGAAGCTTGAAAAAATTACCGGCAGGCCTGTCATTGGCTGCCGGAATCATTATCTGAATTTTATTGTCCCGGATACATGGGAACTAATGAAAAATGCCGGTTTTACCTATGACTGCTCATTCGGATATGCAGATTGCGCGGGATTCAGGAACGGCATGTGCCACCCGTTCAGGCCGTATAACCTGCACACGGGCAGCAGTATTGACATCCTCGAGATCCCCCAGATTATCATGGACGATTCACTCTCCGATCTCTACATGCGACTGGATTCCGGCACGGCCTGGGAGATTACCCGCCAGTTAATTGACACTGTTGCCAACTGTCATGGCGTAATCACGCTTCTCTGGCATAACACGACCCTTTTTGGTGAACAACGAACATTCTATGAGAATATTCTGAAATACTGTGCAGGGAAGCGGGCATGGATGACAAGCGGGGAGCAGATTTCAGCATGGTGGAAGCAGCATGTCAACGATTGAGGTAAAAGTTCTAAACAAACATGAATTTGAACAATGGGATCAACTTATACGACGATCCGGGCAGGGAACGGTTTTTCATTTATCAGGATGGATGACCACAACTGCAAAAATACTCCATGCAGATTATGCAATTATTGGTGTTTTTCACAATGCTGATTTAATCGGGGGATGCACGTTTTTTATCCAGGACATATTCCATGTGTACAAACGGGGCAGGACCAATGTACCATTAACTCCTTATGGAGGACTTGTATTTTCCCTTCCGAAAAGTAAAAACGTCCGTTCATCTGAGACCAGAGAACATGAGATCATCTCGCTGATCCTGGAAAAGATTCAGGCATTTAATCTTTTTTCCATACATCTGATTCATAGTCCTGCCATTAAGGATATCCGCCCCTTTACCTGGCAGGGATGGAGGGAGCAGGTTTACTATGCCTATATTCTGTCTCTTGAGGGCGATATTTTTTTACATGTATCCCATTCGGTAAGAAAGACGATCCGGAAAGCTCAGAAAAATGGTATAACTGTCGCAAAAGAGTATAACCCGGATTTATACTGGGAATTAATAAAATCAACCTTTGAAAAACAAAACATTGAACCACCATTTGAAAAAGACCATCTTTTTGCACTCATGGAGTTGCTTTTCCAAAATGATCTTGGTGAAATGTGGATTGCCAGAACACCTTCGGGAGAGGCAGCTTCCGCCGTGTTTAATGCGCATGACCAGTTAACAGCTCACGGGTGGCAGGGTGCAAATGATCCCCGGTTCAAAGATACCGGCGCGACATCTCTCCTGCTCCTTGAGGTGTTTATTGACCTTCAGAAAAGAGGATTTCGCTGCTTTAACCTCATGGCTGCAAACACGCCTCATCTTGCAAAATTTTATTCGGGTTTTAATCCCCGGCTGGTCCCGTATTTTGGCGTGGAAAAAACTGATCGTAAAAAAATATTTCCTGCCGGATGAGTTTTTTTTTAAAAAACTAAAATAAAAATGAACTCAGTGGTGTTTACCACTTTCCTTTATTTTTCTGGAATAACGTTGACAGCCGGTTCTTACAGTCCGGGTGTTAACCGGGACAAAAATTCTTCCGGGAACTTGTTTATCATTGCTTCCTGCCAGATGGCAGTACCCGTTTTGTCAGAAGAGGATTAAAAAAACGCAGGAAAATTCCTGCCCTGCCTCCAATGAATAAAATATACGAGAGGCGACTTTTTTTTATAGCCCGGGGAAGGAAACGTCATGAGAACCTCACTAATTTATACGATATGCCCACGTACATGATATGGTATATGCTTTCTGGAAACTCCTCCCTTTTTGGTTTTGAGGTTCCCGGGATGCCGTACCTGTGCACTACCTTTACTTCTCTCCTCGTTGGTAATGCCATTTTTTCTTCTGGTAAGACAATCGTGACGGAATGACATATGGATGAAAAACCGAAGTTATCAGATCTCCGCTCTCTCCTGGTATGGATTATTGCTACAAAATTCCATTTCCTGATCATCCTGGGAATCATCGCCGGCATTACCGCAACGGTTGTCATAAACCGGCTGGATTATGCAGTCCGTGCCCTGATTTATATCGTTCCGGGACTGCTTGCAGCGATCTTTTTATGGAATTTATACCGTAACGGCGAGAAGTATCCCCAAACTCTCCTCCTTATGCCGGCACACAGGAAATTTTTCCAGATCCTGTTTGTGGTGCTGTTTGCACTATCCATCCACGCCCTGTATTTTTCTTCCACCCGGCCCTGGTATTATTTTGTCCTGATTACCCTGCTGTTCTGTTGCATTTTCCTGCAGATCTTCAGTGATACAGTAAAACCGTCGGTTATCCTGTTTGAAATCAGCTGTGTGCTGGGAAACATCATATTCGGACTGCAGTTGAAATACCCGTTCTATTTTGGATTAACCGACATCATCCCGCATCTGTATCTGTCAACGATAACATTCCTATCAGGGCATATTATTCCCGGCGATCTTGATTACAGCTATGCCTGGTTCCCGCTGTATCATATCTTTATTGCCGAAGGAACGAACCTTCTGGGGATTGATGTAAAAACTGCCTTTATTCTTCTGACCTCATTGTCATTTATCGTCCTGATATGGGTACTATACCTGCTTTTTTTCCAGATAACCCGGAATGTTCAGACATCCCTGCTCATCTGTCTGTTCTTTTCAACGACACCGGTAGCAATTACGTATTCCACGTATGTCGTAACCCGGGTCATGGCTTTTATCGGTTTTATCTTCTTTTTATTTTTAGCTCATAAACAAATTCATACGTCGAAATGGCGGTCTTTTTCTGTATTGACCATTCTGTTTTCTCTCTACCTGATCCTGGTGCACCAGGTGTCGATCATCCAGATCATTTTTTTACTGATGATATCCGTCGGTCTGGAAGTGCTTATCAATGATTATTTTGCAATCAAAACCAAAATTATTGCATTCATCATAATCACCTCCACTACTTACTGGCTGTTCACTTCTTTTTTCCTGACCAGCGTTATCCTGCAGACGGTTGATTCTGCCACTATCCCCAGATTATCAGAAACGATGTCCCAGATCATCCCGGGCAATGAAATAATATTTCTTGAAAATAATATTACCACTGCAATAATTATTTTTTTCGTGATTACCGGTGCAGGGTATCTCTGCTGGGCCTATAAATCAAAATACCCGGCAGTGATCGGCCTATTCGCACTGATAACCTCCCCCCTTTATTTCCCCAGTCCGTTAACAGCATCGGCAATGGCGATGATCACGTTCAGGATAGACCGGTTCAGTTTACTTATTTCACCGTTTATCGCATGTGTAATGGCAATCGGATTGCTGATACTGCTCGCCACCCTCTCTAGGAATATCTATGCCCGAAAAATTGCGATTGTTTTTGGTGTAGTGATATTCTCGTATCTGTGTTACTCTGCATTAACCGTCGAGAACGCAACAGATTCCCTGGATATTGCTCCACACGAGAGCAGGACTTACTTCACCGAACCGGAAATGTATTCTTTTGGTTTTATTCCTCAGTTTGCAGTCTCCAACTCAACAATAACATCAGACAAATTTGCGTTCCGGATGTTTGAAAAGAGATATTTCAGCGAAACAAAGGCTCTTGGGCTGCCCTCCTATTTCACGACGTTCAAACTGCAGTCAACTGACATATTTACCTTTGAAGACGGCTATTTCATTCTTCGGGATGAGGAACTGAAACGGAGCGGACTGGGATTTGAGTCGATGAGCCTTGATTATGCCGAGATGCTCAAGCCTACAGAAGACGTCTTATTTAAATTTTCCAACATGTCTTCCTCATTCCAGAAGATCTATGATAACCGGCAGGTCAGCATTATAGCAAACTGGGAATAAGGGTACAAAAAGAAATTCCGGGCTCTTATGATTACCTTTTTTTCTTTCGGACAAAACCAGAAGGCAAAGAGGAGGACAAGAACATGTCCCCCCTTCCTCTCCTGAGCATAATGATATAGTCATGCAGTGTTTGTTTTTTTCAATGGTAGTGCATGGAGGAAAATCACAATGGCCGGTTATACCTCCCGGTGAACAGTATGGCTGCTTTTGTGGCAGTTGACGGAGCCTATTTTTTTAAGTGTATTAACATGAATAGGTTATAGGAATGCTGAAATACCTAATTATCACGGATGATAATCCACAGAGCGGAGTTTTAAAAAAAGCCAGGTACCAGGTCGATGCCCTCAATGATCTGGGCATGAAGTCAGAACTGGTGATTATTACGCAGGAGGTACGCAAACAGGAAGAATCCGGCCCGGTACGGTATGTATATTTCGAAAAACTGGCAGAAAAATCCCTGATGTCCCGACTTTGGCGTGCAAAAAAAATCCGTACTATCATCAGTGACATAATCACCACCATGGACAAGAGCGATATTTTGTACTACCGGGCTTTTGGGTCCCTGATGCTTTCGTATATTCCCATCACGTTTTTCCGGCCTTTCCGGCGATGCAGGATAATTTCTGAACATAACAGCATTGAATTCCGGGAACTGCTGCTGGAGGGAAGTTATGGAGCTGTGATCCGGAACCTGGTACTGGGTAATTTCATAATCGGTCAATCCGATGGCATTGTTGGTGTAACAGAAGAAATTACCAGCTACTGGAAACGGCGATTATTCTACCGTGCAATCCCTCACGTTACCATCCCGAACGGTTTTTTTGTAACGTCTGTACCGGTACGAAAACTCCCGTCCTACACTCCCCAGGAACTTCATGTCCTTTTTGTGGGCAATGTCAGTCGCTGGCATGGTCTTGACCGGTTCATACAGGGTGTGGCAGCATATCACGGGCCTGTCCATGTGAATCTCCATATTGTCGGGGATGGCGATGAACTGGAAAACATGAAAACGCTGACACATACTCTTGCGGTTACCCGTTCTGTTCATTTTCATGGATTTTTGGGCGGGCCGGATCTGGATAAGGTATTTGACCGGTATCATATAGCCATGGGAAGCCTGGGGATTCATCGGAATGGCCTGAAGCAGGCTTCAGCATTGAAAGTCAGGGAATACTGCTCACGGGGAATACCCTTTATGATCTCCAATGACGATCCGGATTTTCCGGCCACGTTCCCCTATTCTCTCCCGTTACCTCCTGATGATACACCCATCAGCATGGATACGGTGATCGGGTTTTACCATGCGGTCTATGCACACCAGTCCCATCCCGGAGAAATGCGGGAGTTTGCCGAAGAGCATCTGGACTGGTCAGTAAAAATGAAGAACATAAAACGTTTTATCCAGACTATGGCAGCATAACCCTTTTTGGGCTTATTTTTGTGATCCATATGACAGACAGGGGGACAGGAGTTGTCCTTTTTAGGCTACCCCTGCCCGCTGAGGTATGATGACGCAGTACCTTGTTTTTACGATTACCGGTACAAAGAGGAAATCCCTGAGTTGCCGCTAAAAAAAGAATTATTGAGCATTATCCGGTATTACCGGGTAGCATTTGGAGAGCTTTTTTTGTAAACGGTATGTCTCTTAGTGTCCGCTCATTGCCTGCTGCCGGTAGAGATCGATGAGTTTGTTGGTGATAATATCACTTTTCCAACGGGACTGGGCAATTCTCCGGGACTCCGTGCCGAATTTCTTCCGAAGGGAGTCATCATCGAGCACCATGCGGATTTTATCAGAGATTTCCACCGGATCGAGCGGATTAATCAGTAATCCCGAATTCCCTTCTGAAACCATATAGGGAATGCCTGAAATATGGGATGCCAGTACCGGTGTTCCGGTTGCCATTGCCTCGGACACTATAAGAGGTGCTGTCTCCTGGAGCGAGGTTACGGCAAGAAGACTTGCCTCTGCGTACAGGGCGAGCATCTGCCCGAGGGGTGCGGGGCCTGGCATGATGATCTCTTTTTCCAGATCGCAGGAATGAATCAGGTGCTGCAGTTCCTTATAATAGCCATAATCCGCAACCGGTCCTGGTAAAATACAATGGAATCTGCAATGTTCTTTTTTTAACCTGTGTAACGCTTCGATGAGAATGCGCTGATTTTTCAGCGGACTGATACTTGCAGGGTAGAGAATCAGACCTTCCTTTTCCTTTTTTTCCTGCTCAAAGAAAACATCGGATACGGGATTTTCAATAACTTCCGTATCCGGGACGTTCGTTTTGAGGAACTGGTGAACTTCATTGATCACGTAGGGTGATATTGCGATCAGTTTTTTTATCCGGCGTGAAACGTACCTGAACCTCCTGATGTTCAGTTCCCCGTATGCAAATTTCGAATAGATACTGGGGTCATACAGTTTCTCTTTCCAGTACATGCCATGGAGAGTAAAAATGGTAGGCCTATGGAGAAATGAACCTGCCATTGCCCCGGCTATGGGATGGGAATGAATCAAATCAATGGCATTTTTTTGGTTTTTTAAATGCAGGTAAAAATTCATGTCGGAAAAAAGGGAAGTGGGGACTACCTTCTTAAAATATTCATACCTGATATTTCCAAATTTTTCATCGGTTTCAAATCTCGAGCGGAAATCTGTTCCGAGCGGTGACATGATGTGAATATGCATATCTTCTTTTTCCAGCCTCCCGTGGTGTTTTTTCAGTCCCTCGACGGTATCATACGCGACACCCTGAGGTCCACCGGCAGGGCGGTCAGGAGAATAATTGATAATTAACGTGATACGCATTCAATTAGATGAAACAGGTATAATTAAAAAGCATTGCGATATTTTTTTAGTCATCTTTAAAGTAATGGGAGAACTATCGGTCTTCAGGTCAGTAATTTTCCATATTCCTGGAGCTGTTTATTGACAATTATCTCACTCTTCCAGCGGGATTGGGCAATCCGGCGTGACTCTTTGCCGAATTTTTTTCTTAAACTATCATCGGTGAGCAGAAGTGCCGTCTGTTGTGCGATCTCTTCTGGTGAATGCGGGTCTATCAAATACCCGGAATTTCCCTCAGAAACCATGTAAGGTATCCCGGAAATACGTGATGCTATAACGGGGGTCCCCCCGGCCATCGCCTCGGATAGTATCATTGGTGCTGTTTCCTGCAGTGACGTCAGTACCAGTACACTGGCCTGACGGTACAGGCTGAGCAGGTGCTCAAACGGTACAGACCCGGGTATGGTGACATCCTGCTCAAGCCCGTATTTTTTTATCATGTTCATCAGATTGTCATGATAACCCTGATCCGTTATTGGTCCCGGTAATACGCAATGAAACTGTACCTGCTCTTTTTTGAGAAGACAGAGTGCTTTAATCAGGGCGATCTGGTTCTTCCGGGGATTGATAATACCGGGAAATAACAGCAATCCTTCTTTTTCCTGTTTTTCCTGATCAAAGAATATATCGGAAACGGGATTTTCAATAACTTCCATGGGGGGAATCTTCGACTGCAGGAACTGGTCAACTTCACTGATGACGTAGGGTGAAATTGCAATTAATTTTTTTACTCTTGCAGAAACATACCTGAACCGCCGGGTATTCAGGTCGCCATACGTCAGTCTTGAATACAGGTGCGGATCATGCAGCTTCTCTTTCCAGTACAAGCCATGAAGGGTAAATATCGTGGGAATACGAAGAAAAGAACCCGCCACTGCCCCGGATATCGGGTGAGAATGTACTACATCAATCGCATCCTTCCTTTTTTTGATATGCAGGTAATAATTCAGGTCGGAAAAAAATGCGGTGGGAACAATTTTTCTGAAGTACTCAAAGGTGATATTTCCGAATTTTTCATCGGTTTCAAACGTTGATTGAACGTCAGTTCCCATGGAGGACATGATATGCACATGAATATCTTCTTTTTCCAGCCTGCCATGGTTTTTTTTCAGGCCCTCGACCGTATCATATGCTACCCCCTCCGGCCCGCCAAAAGGTCGTGTATTTGAATAGTTGAGAATTAATGTAAGGTTCATTGCATGAGATGATGCTGGCAGGATTAAATTCGTTGTTATTTTTCATGTCATGGTTACCGCTGATACCTCACTGACGAAACCCGCAAAGTCCCTCAACCTGCAGGAGGGCAGATGCTGTCCGGGATATCCTGCGGGTCGTAATTCCGCGAAGAATAATAAAGAGAAGAGCACACCCTTTTTTTCCGATGGTTTTTTCACCACGTATCAGCACACCGTCATGGTGGTCTCTTTTTTTAGGACCTGTGTATATATCCCCAGGATCTCTCTGGTAATATTTTCCCAGGTAAACCGGGATGAATAGTGTACGATTGCCTCATGATCCCATTCCCGGTGTAACGATGCAAGTATAGTGCCGGCCAGGTCCTGCACATTGCCCGGCTCGCTCAAAAGACCGTACGTGTCTGAAGAGATCGTCTCCGGGATGCCCCCGACCCGGGTACCAATAAAGGGTTTCCCGCATCCCAGGCATTCGAACATCACGGTGGGATTTCCTTCGTTTAAGCTGGGAAGAACAAATACATCACAGGCGTTCATCCAGACAGGTATTTCATGATGGGGTTTTGCTCCGACAATCGTTATGCAGTGCTGCAGGTTTAATTGGGCGATCAGGTTCTCAAGCGATGGTCTCAGCTCCCCGTCACCCACAATATAACAGACAACATCATCCCTTTTTTTTGTCACTTCCTCCATCGCCCGGATTAAAATTTCATGTCCTTTAACCACATCATACAGTTTTGCAACATTCACCAGAATTTTTTTATCCCGGGGTAAACCCAGTTCTTCCCTGCATTTTTTCTGGTCCCGGGGGAAAAAAACTGAAGCATTATACCCGTTAAGAATAACCGACACCGGTTTTTTTATGTCCAGTTTCCGGATGGACGCAAGGTTCTTCTGGCTGACAGTGATGATATGATCCGCAGAATTCAGAATACAGGTGATGGCCTTTTGATAAAAAGGATTCCTGAAAGGAAGTTCGTAGATATCCATTCCGTGGGCCGTGATGATGAAGGGAACTGCATATGTTTCTTTTAATTTCGAACCGACGTACCCTGCAGACCAGGTAAAATGTGCATGGATGAGATCAAATGCAATCTTGTGTTTTTTTATGCAGCGTTCGACTGATTTTAAATGATTCCTGCCCAGCTTTTTATACCCGGATGCTGTCGGGAGATAGAAGACCGGTGTCTGGATAACATGAACATTTTCCGGTTTATTGCGGAGATCAATCTTCTGGGCAACGGAAAACGGAATCAGATAGCTGACGGGAATTAACCGGGAGATCTCTGCAATCGGGTTGGTCCGGACCAGGACTACAATGGTGCGAAAACCGGGGGCCATCTGGTTGACCTGATCCTTGACAAACGTTGCATAGGTATGGGAAATAATCAGCAAATCAGGTTTTTCCATTGTCAAACTCCCTTTTTTTAATCGTTGTATCAGGTAATCAGGATTTGGCACATTTTTCCCTCATGGAATTATAACTCCGGGGATATGTCTCGACAAACCATACCAGGAACCTGGTCGCGTTGAGTTTGTCTTTCAAAAAATTGTCTCTTTTTATATGCCATTCTTCTTTTATGTGCGGGTTTTTGAGTAACTCACCAGCTTTTTTCAGGGCCGGTTCCTGGTCCCTGAAGTTGTACAGCAACCCGTATTTCTGCTCAAGGTCACCGGTATATCCCAGACTGCCTGCCAGTGAGGAGACATAAATGGCAGGAGTTCCCAGCATGGCCGCTTCAGCAGCAGTGGTGGATCCTTCGCCGAAGTACAAGGTTGCAAAAAACAGCAGATCATGTAATTTATCCAACGGGACAGGAATCTGGTATTTTTTCAGGTGTTCAGGTAAAGCAACCTCAGAGGTAATGAACACTCTGCCATATTTTTCCAGCTGCTCCACGATTTCTTCCCGGTTATGTAATCCTGTCTGGCCCAGATCATGCTGGGCATCCCATGCCACAAACCGGAGAATAGAAAATCTCTCATCCAATGTAATTCCCGCTTCGGACAGAACCGAACTGTCCGGCCTGAAGTAATCAGGATGGAGGTACATTAACTCCTTGTAGGTATCGATTTTTACCTGTTTTTTCCCAAAGTCTTTTCTGAAACACAGGGGAGTAAGGACTACATCTGCAAACGGGACATACAGGCGGTGCTCCCATGTTGCATGGTCGGTGTCCTCAAAGTTGATACAGGGCTTACCCAGCACTTTTGCGACATGTGCTGCGCGAATGGAGCCAAATCCGACAAAAATATCAGGATTGAACTTTTTTGCCACCCAGAACATCCTGATGTCCAGCAGGGGAATGTTGATCATTTTTTCCGCAAGGGATTTTCCGTAACTCCCCAGTTTTTCATACGGGAACCCATAGGTATCCAGTAACCGGTACGAGATTTCTTTCCTGCTTGCCGTGATGAGGATTTTATGGCCCCGCTGTTCCATCTCCCGGATGAAATTTTTAAAAAAATGAACATCTGCCGGGTGATTGATATCAACAACAACTCTCATGGGAGGGGCTGCTCCATAAAAAAACCGTTTCTTTGTGTGCCCGTGAACGGACAGGTACTCAGCATAGCTCATTTTCACCTGTTAACAATAATAAAATGATCCTGCAGCAATACCTCACGGGAGGATTTCGGATACCTGCTGTCTTTTATCTTTACGCGGGGACCGTGATACCGGATACCAGAGTTACGTTCATCACTCTCCTGGTAGTACCAGGGAGATCTCTCATCATTATTGATGCATCAGGCGCAAAAATTTTTTCCCGATATTCATCCCAAAATCCAGAAATGACCATACAAGCCACTCACCGCTGGTCGACGACCACCGCTCCGGGTGTATGGTCAGGTAGAGTTTTTTTCCGGACCCTCCTGCTATCCATGCCATAAGATCATCGGTGGTTTCGAGGGACAACGGATTACCGGTACCTGGATGCGTCCTGATCACGTCCCGGAGGGACTGTTTCCCGCTCCAGGTCCTTCCGGTATCTGTTACATAGTGCAGCGCCTCATTGTCCTGTTCGAAGGATAAAAAAGCCTCCCCGGAGATTCCGTACGCATGGTAATCATACCGGTCCCACAGGTCGCGGTTATTGTATTTTGAGAGCGGGCTCCCGTGCATGCAGATGGTATCGACCGGACAGATTTTTCTGAATGCTTCCAGCTCTGAAATAAACAGGGAAACTGCTTTGTCGTAATCGCCGTGCGTCTTGCTCAAAACTTCATAGTGATACCCGATTTCATGGCCGAGATCCTTAATTTTGGTAATGACAGCCGGCCTGAAGGTGGAGGGATACCGGAAATAATAGGATGAACGGATGCCAAGAGAATGCTCCCGTTCTGCCATGAGGAGGGAATTATTAATTTTCCTGTCAACATCATGCCGTACTATTGCGATGTTTCCTTCAGGTTTCTCAAAAAGGTATTCAAAAACCGTGCAGACCCTGTAGTTCTTCAAAAGAACCTGGCAGAGTTCTTCGTATTTGTCAAGTGTAAAATCACGTGGACGTGACGAGTTGGAGCCGGATACCATTCTTACCTAAATTCTCTTCTGTCACCGTATTAAAGAACATCGTATAGCGTCTATTTAGTTCCCTTCTTTGTTATGCATGCAGTTTTTTTTTAAAAAAAAGTAAAATTCACGACGGCAAAACGAAAAAAGGATGAGGATTCAAATAAAGAAGGGACAGTGCCTGTCCCCTCCCTTTACCTCTCCTGCGCTTTGGGATTGTGCTGTATATGACAAGGGTCTAAAAAAATTATCGAAACAGCGAATGTGACACGCGTGCAAACGCACAGAATAAATTTCTGTTATCCTCTGAATGCAAGAGACCGTCTGTCCTTCTGTACTTTTCTCATCATAATTCCCTGCATTTCTGCCCGATGCCTGCATATCGCTTCCTCTAATCAATACGATCGTTTTTGTTACCCTCTTTCATGCATTAGGATCGGTGACCTTTTTTGGTATGAACAGGAAAACTGTCTACAAGACAAGGAATCCTGATGAGAAAGAAACAGATCGCCGCAATCGCCCTTGCCCTCTGGCTTATTATCATTACCGTCTTCATGCTCCTTGCCGAGCGGATCGATCTTTCCCTCTTCTTTGTCCTGGGATTCATCGGGTTCCTTGTGATCGTGGAGCTCATGGAGCCGCACTATGTCAAGCCCAGGTACCTGTGGTACACCCGTTTTCTCATAGCCGTGGGTATCGTGATCTTCGTTGCCATTGTCGTCCAGAAAGTCCTGAATATTCTCGGACTGGAAATTGTGTTAGGATAAGATTCCTTTCCCCGGTTTTTTCCATATTGCTTTTATGTTTTTACTATCCCGGCGTTGTCTGATTTATGAAATAGCTTTTGTAATACAAGGTAGATACTATGAGAGAGAGGATATGAAGGACCGCCATATGTGTGCAAGGGATAACGAATGAAGGTTAAACTGCTGAACAAGTACTCCGTTGCTGCCATGCTTCTTATCGCAGCGGCGGCGGGTCTGGTTACGATCGCCGTTATCACCAGCCCCGGGGAATTTGTCACTGCTGCTTTTGTCATCTCCGGCATGGTCTGTGCAATAACAGGGATCTTTTTACTCACCTTTTCCGGGGGTGAGCCTGTTGATCCACATTTTGTCGGGATCCTTCCTGTTCAGGGTTGTATCAATCTCTGCCGTATCGCATCTGATCTCGGCATCAACGGCAAAGCCTATTTCCTTCCCCCCCGCCTTACCGGAGAAACCCGGGTCATGCAGTTCAACCCGGAAACGACCTATACTGAAGGTATGGTATCTGCAAAGGGATCCTTTCCGGAGACAGGACAAAAAGGGCTTGTCACCGTCCCTTCCTGCGACCCGCTGATACGGGACCTCAGGAAGAGAAACGGTCTTGTAATTCCGGATAACGAGGAACATTTAACCCAGCTTCTCCGTGAAACAGCCGGGGAGATCTTTGAACTGGCTCCAAAGATTTCTGTCCGCTGGAACGGGAGCAGGATAACCATTACACTGCACCGGTACCGGTTCATTGATGGCTGCCGGATGATTGCGCAGGCATCCAGAGACTGCTGTACCAAAAACCCGTGTCCGACATGCAGCCTCTGCGGGGCATTGATCGCCGAAGGCACAGATAAGGTGGTCATGCTCGAGGAGTGTTCGGTAAGCGCTTCCCATCAGGACGTAATAATAATCTGTTCGGTAGTATCCGGTTCCTGATACTCCTCCTCTTCCTCGTACGTGAATATCAGGTGAAGGTCCCGGTAGCTCGCGTTGATACGATTGCGTCCGGTCACTTCAAATCCCGGGACGTTCTCGTCGAATAACAGGAACTCCACCCGGTTGTACCCGGTCTTGTTCACTGAAAGATTATAGGGAATGATCGTTGTCTGATTATGGGCCAGGCTGATTGAGAGCCGGTCACTGGGATCCATTGCCCGTATCCGGGAGCTGTTTGTCACGTTATCAAATTCCTCAAGCAGTATCCAGGTCTCGATAGTATAGCGGGTATTCTGGTACTCATGATTTCTGACCCCGACAAACATCGGATACATCTGTCCCGGCATGATATGGTCCGGGTAATTCTCGGCCGTCCGGTTTTTTCCCAGAATGAAAAATTCCGAAAACGGCTCTCCCAGCCGTGGGACAGTGATCACATAGATCGCCGTCGCTATGGTAATAAGGATAGCAAGGGCAAGGACAACACCACAAATCCGGTCGAACCTGCGTTGTCGGGAAGGAACAATTCCCTCCCGGATGGCAGCTGCAGCCCTGAAGAAGTGTATTCTGAACTGTTCATCGTGCGGGAGAGCGGTACGGGCAAAATACGCAAGAAAGACCATCACCAGGGTGAACAGGGTTACTGATATCAAAATGGGCTCAAGCCGGATCCCCCAGGGAGTGAAATTCAACCCAAGACCAATCAGGGGGACAATGACCATGGAAAGTCCAAAGGAGAGCGCGAACCGCTCGATAAGATCAATATCCCCGTCTTTTGGGATGAGTGCAGCAATAACACTGTATCCCGGTATGAAGAGCATGAGTGGAAGGGCAAGGATAACCCTGAGTAGCAATGTGTCCGGGGTGGTAAGATAGATCGCCCCGCTCGCTGCTGCAAGCCATACCACCACAAGTAACAGGTCAGCAGGAAACTTCCGTGTGTGTACGGCAGGAGATGTCAGGGGGCTCTGTGAATCCTCAGGCATAGAAACCACCATATCCTGTACTCAGGAACCCTGTAGCCGGATAGGCACAGTACCTGCAATGGCAAAGCCTGCAGGTGGAAGAAAAACTTTTACCGGGTCCTGAATCCTTTCTCAAAGGTGCTGTCTCCTGTAGGGTTCCTGTGACTGACTGGTTTTTTGTAAGAATGTCTGGTGCATGGTACCGGAAACGGTATCACCGTAATATTATTGGATGTATCGTCAATATAAACTGGACGGGGAGTACGGGGTCTGCCCGAGTGCCCGGCAGGAGAAGAAAAGGCATTCCATAAACCATAAGATACTGGAACAACAATAAAATAGAATTATTGAGAAATATTCCATGATACAAATCCTTTTTGCGTTGATCAAGTATTCTGGAATACCCTTTTGTTTCCGGGAAATACTCCAGAGAAATCGGGTTACGATCGTTTTATTTCATGACATCTCTCCGAAAAATGCAGAAATAATGTTTGGCTACCTGAAAAAAAGGTATTCTGTTATCGGTTTACAGGATCTTCTGGACAATTATAACGCCGGAACCTGGAATTTTCCAAAAAAGCCATTAATTATCACGTTTGATGACGGGCTTGCGAGCAATTATGCACTTTTCCCCATTATCAAAAAACTGGATATTCCCGTTACGATATTTTTGTGTGCAGGTATTATTAATACGAAAAGGCATTTCTGGTTCATTCCGAGGCATCCGGATTATACATTTAATGATTTGAGACGGATGGCAAACCACACCAAATTGTCGGTTTTAAAAGAGACAGGTTTTACTCCGGAGACTGAATATGAGGATGTCCAGGCACTCACAAAAAAAGAGATCGAAGAGATGGCCCCGTATGTAAATTTCCAGTCTCACACACTGTTTCATCCTTTTTTACCCCGGTGCACGACCGAAGAAGCAGAAAAAGAGATTGCCGGATCAAAATCCCTGCTGGAACAGGAGTACGGCTTTAAGATTAATGCATTTTCCTATCCTAACGGGGATTATTCACCGAGAGATATCGAATTATGCAAAAAAGCTGGTTATGTATGCGCTATCAGCGTTAATGCCGGATATAATACGCCCGACACGGATCTTTTCTGCCTGAACCGGGTGAGTGTAAATGATACGGAAAGTCTCTATGAATTATCGGTTAAAGTAAGTGGTTTCTGGGGAATTTTCAGGAATTTTATCAGGATTTAATTTTTCTCTCTCCTGGTGGAAAAATAATTATTGCCCTTCCGGATCTTTCAAGGGTGAATTCTCTTGAACCGAAAAAAAAGTACTTTTTTTTAACGATAAAAAAATTATGCATTGAGTTTTTTATGAACTTCCTGCAATGCTGCCTCGGAAAATCTGGTATTCAGGGTTTTTAATGCCTCTTCTCTTTTTATATTACCCTGGCGGACAAGGGCTGACTGGTCATAGGCATATGAATGGATATGATACTTGTCGAAGTGGTTTTTTATTGCATAGGCATTCAGCAGGCAGTTGGATGAATTGGGATCTTTTAAATCCGGCTCTGTCCAGCCCAGACTGATGATCTCTTTTCTGAACTGGTGTTTATCGTATTCCCAGACCAGGAACGGGTGAACAATCGTCACCTCAGTGTCAGGAGGACTCGCTGTGATAATATCCTGGTTCATCAGGTACATGTCCCTTTCCTGCACCCCCATCCTCTTCAGTTGTCCGTCAAATAGTTTTCGTATCCAGCTCATGAAGGGTTTGGTGAGTGTAACAAAGGGGACTTCTGTCTGGCCGGGAGAGAATGCAAAAACGATGAAGGGTATTTTTGTTTGTATGGCCATTTCAACAAGTTTCTGCTTGATGATACTCATACAGGTATTGCACATATCGCTTGCCCGGTATTTTGCAAAACCGGGATATGCATCCTTTGACCGGGCTGCTTTATTAAAAGTATCCCGCATGAGGTTATTATCAAGGACAAGGCGGAAATAGCTGCTGTTTGTCAGCTCACAGAATTTCCGGGCGTTTTTTATGGCAGTATCGGAAATAAAACCATTATCAAACTGGACTGCAAGAACTCTCAGGTGCGGGTATTCTTTTTTTAACCGGTACAGTGCATACGAGGAATCAACCCCTCCTGACAGGGCAAAGATCACATCATACTTCACCTCTTTTTTTATGGATGCAAACAAGGCATCCATCTGGGCTTTAAACTCCTCTTTTTTTTCTTTGGAGAGTGGTATGTAGTGTTCACAGAACTGGCAGAGACCCGTATCAGGATTTATGGTGATCCCGGGCATTTTGGAGTCCAGGGCGCAGTTTTTGCACATAACCGTATTCATCAGTATCACGAACCATCTGTCATTTTTCCAGTTTCATTACCGACTGGCTGATCCCGGAGAGGGTATCAAAATTCTCAGGAGTGATTATTTCCATCGGAATTTCGATTTTATAGGTGCTTTCAAGATAATCAACGAGCTGCAGCAACCCTATTGAATCAATCACACCCGTTTCTGTGAGGGATTCATGTTCATCCAGTGAACTCTTGCCATCGAGAAATCCCCGTGATTTCAAAAATTGCAGAATATCCTTGCTTATCTCATTCATGGTAGTTCACATTCGTTGGAAACGTGGTTATATAATTTGGCAAATTGTCTGATATAAATTGATTGATATAGTTTTTCTAGTTAGAGATTAGACTAAAATAATGGTGTCATATGGATAATAAAACCTATAAAAACGGGTTTGACATAAAAAAAGAAATGCTGGGCAATATCGAAGAACTGAAAGAAAAATTACCTGATTTTATAAAAAAAACCGCAACGGACCAGCTGAAAAGGGATGGCATTGTTATCGGTGTTTCCGGCGGGGTGGATTCTGCACTGGTCGCCACTCTTGCCACAGAAGCCCTCGGCCCCGATCAGGTATACGGCCTGATCCTGCCTGAGAAGGAGTCGTCTCCTTCCAGCAGGGAACTGGCACTGCGGCTCTGCAAAAAACTCAAAATCCCCTATGGAGAGGTTCCGATCACCCCCATGCTGGAATCCTTTGATATTTATAACCGGAAAGAATCTCTCCTCAAAGAACTTTTTCCCCAGTATGATCCGGCGGTCCATACGACAAACTTATTTCTTCCTCCCGGCATCGCCTCAGGGAGCCTGCTCGCTTTACCCTCGATACGGCTTTCAGACAAGACCGGATCGATCAGCACAAAACGCCTTTCTGCCCCGCAATACTTAAACCTTATCAGTCTCCAGAACGTGAAACAGAGGACACGAATGATTGTTCTCTACATGCAGGCAGAAAAAATGAATTATGCCGTGAGCGGTACCACCAATAAATCAGAATTGCTCACGGGGTATTTTGTAAAGTTCGGGGACGGGGGTGTAGATATTGAGCCTATAGCGGATTTATATAAACTACAGGTTTATGCGCTCTCTGAATTGCTGAACATCGACAAAAATATTATATCCCGTGCACCAAGCCCGGATACGTGGAGTCATTTCACCTCCGATGAAGATTTTTATCTGAGAATGCCCTATGATATTCTTGACCAGCTGCTGTATGCTGAAGAACACCAGATCCCCATGGAGATCGTCTTAAAAAACACGGGGCTTGGTCTAAGCCAGATTGAGTCGGCAAAAAAACATATTCACACGATGAAGAATGCTTCGCGTATGCTCCAGTTGTCCCCGCCGGTATATATGCAGTAAGCCAGAAAGGTGCTGGTTTTAATTACCTGCTGCATCGTATTTGGAAAAACAGCGTGAAAGTATCCCTGGTACCCATGATAAAACTCCGAGAAGTTGAAGATAAAGATCTTCTCCCCTTAGCTGAATTCTTACCCCGGGGATTCCCCTTCACGACAAAAGAGTTCTGGTTAGCCCGGTTTGCGATGTGGTGGACATCCAATCCGGCCTATACCCCACAAATACCGAGGGGCTGGGTGCTGGAAAATGATTCTGCGCTTCTTGGTTTTATTGGAAATATACCGGTAAAATTCCTTGTTGGTGGAAAAGAGAGAATTGCTGCTGCTTCTTCGAGCTGGTATGTGGATCCCTCGGTTCGTGGCATGCCAAGCCTCAGGCTCTTCAATGAATTCATAAAACAGAAAAATGCATCGTTGTTTTTATTTAAAGCCGAGGATGAAGAGTTAAAGAAAATTTTATCCAGATATCATTTTAAAGAGTACATCCTCCCCCGGTCGAAGAAAGAATATGTCTATATCCTCAATAAGAAAAACGTGGATTTTATTTTGTTAAAATTCCTTTTCAGCAAGCAAATCCCCAAAATAGCAGATTTACCGGAGTTATATAAACGATTCTGGTTTTTATTCCTGGGGTATTTGTTCCAGAGACGGGCAGCCCGGCTGAGTGCTTTCAACAGGGAAGTATATACCTCTTCTTTCTGTACTTCCTGTGATGATGGATTTTTACCGATCATTGAGCCTTTCCTGAAGTCCTGTGATGGTGCACTGTCCCGTGATGCCGGAACCTTAAACTGGCTGTATTTTTCAGGCGCACGATGGTTTAAGCGAGTGGTAATCCAGTGCCGGCGATCGCGGGATAATACCCTGGCAGGTTTCATGGTGTTTGATATCGAACGGACAAAACCCACGGGACCGGGAAATATGCGACTCATGGAAATGTTCATTGAGGATGACAATCCCGCGGTTATCGCATCCCTGACTTCCTGTGCCATTGAAACCGGTAAAAAGAATAAATCTGCATTGCTCGTAGTCTTTGCAAACAGCGAAGAGACCGAGTGGTATTTTAAAAAGACGTTTCTCATGAGCAGGGCTGCCCGCCATTATCGCTATCGAAAATTTGCCGACACTCCTGAAATGCGTTCGATCAGCGAAGAATACGGGACGGCGTGCCCCTCATTAATCTATCCTCCCCAGTAAACCTGTCTTATAAAAGAAGGGGTTTTTGGGTCCGGAAAATGGCCGTTCATCGGAACAGGCAATCGATAACGAAGGATCGGATCGTCGTCACCAAACAGAGCAGACCAAAAAAATGGGATCTTCGGTCTCCTTTTACTATTTTTTTATGGATATATGATCGCCAGGAATTCAGATGACGGAAAGAAACAGGAATACCATGTTTCCCGGGGAGTGTTTTTTTTTGGATAATAGTGCCATGCAACAGTGCATTGCACGAATTGATGATGACTTTTCACTAAAGAAGAATTCATAATGCAAAAAAGATATTTCTGTACATATTACGCTATATTAATTATTGTTTTAATCCTGTGCACAATGACCGCAATTGTTGCAGGAAAACCCACTGCACAATTCTCTGGCACACCTGTCAGCGGGCAGGCTCCACTTACCGTGCAATTTACCGATCAATCGGTCGTGTCCGGAACGACCACGTTTAAATGGGATATCAATAATGATGGTAGAACAGATTATACGATAAAAAACCCGGTGCACACCTACACCAAAGCAGGAACCTATTCGGTAAAACTGATCGTGAGAGATTCCACCGGAAGGGACAATGAACTCAAAACAAATTATATTTCGGTTACTACTGCACCCGCGGTTCCGGTTGCAGGTTTCTCAGCTAGCATCACATCGGGAATTGCCCCGCTGGCGGTGAAATTCACGGATACTTCGACCAATTCCCCGACATCGTGGGAATGGAGTTTTGGAGATGGCGGGACATCGCGTCTCCAGAATCCCTCCTACGAGTATACGACTACAGGAACATATACCGTAAACCTGACCGTATCTAACAGTGCCGGAAGCAATTCGGCATTAAAAACCATCACGGTGACCCCTCCAGGTGCTCCCACTGCAGTATTTACAACAAATGTCACGTCCGGAACCGTCCCTCTTGCGGTGAAGTTCACCGATGGATCCACGGGAACGTTACCTCTCACCTATGCCTGGGATTTTGACAATAACGGAGTCACGGACAGCACGCTCCAGCACCCCGTCTACACGTATACCGCTGACGGTTCGTATACCGCGAACCTGATGGTCACCAATTCAGCTGGCAGTCATTCGGTAACTCACGAGATTACGGTCAATGCCGCGTCAATCGCTCCCACAGCGGTATTTACCACGAATGTGACGTCTGGTACTGCTCCCCTTGCGGTGAAGTTCACGGATGCATCAACCGGTACGGCTCCGTTGAGTTATGCCTGGGATTTTGACAATAACGGTG
>CAYWHL010000011.1:0-1575 GCA_964457995.1 uncultured Methanoregula sp.
CGCAGCTGCTCATCAGTGACGCAAGGTCCGTTCTCGAAAAACTCCGTCGCAGGTCTGAATGCCGGAAATTCATGCGTGACCACCTGTCACCCCGGAAGGGGCGCAGCTATGCAAAGATCCTGACCGAACTGAAAACTGCCGGGATTACGGAACTTTCCGGTCTTGCCCATGCTGATATCGGCATGCTGAAGGCAGCCGGAATCGGCGATGAGGAAGCTGCCCGGGTCCTCGCTGAAGCAAAAAGTGCCTATTACAGCCAGGTACTCAAGGATATAGGTATCCCGGCTGTCAGCCTGAAAAAATACATATCGGCAGGCATTACGAGCCCGGACGCATTGTGTACGCAATCGCCGGACGTCCTGAGTAAGCTCACGGGGATGTCAGCGGGCACGGTCCAGCGCCATGTCGGGCTTGTCTGTACATACCTGAAAAAACCAGTCCCCAGAAAAATCTCAAAACAGCAGATCGAACGCGGCAAAAAACAACTTTTGGCCATCAAAGGGATCGATACAATGCAGATCAAAAAACTCTTTGATGCAGGTATCATCAATGCCGATGACCTCGTTGCAGCGGATGCAGCGATGATCGCTGCCAAAACCGGGATTATGGCACATGTCATCCAGGAATTCCAGAAAGCAATCCGGAAAAAGCGGGATACGGCAATAATTCAGATTTAAAAAAAGATAAAAAACCTATTTTTTTAACCCCAGCTCAATGGCGATTCTCAGGTCATCATCTTCAAACGGTTTTTTGATAAAACCATCGGGATTTATGGCTTTGGCACGTGAGAGGGTTGCCTCGTCTATATAAGCCGAGACAAAAATAACCGGAATATTAAAATTCTTCTTTATCCGCCCGGCAGTCTCTATCCCGTCAATCTCTCCCATGAGGGTGATATCCATGAGAACGATGTCAGGCCGCATTTTTTCAACCATTTCCATGGCATCTGCCCCGGTCCCTGCCGAGCCGCAGACATCATAACCCAGTTTCGAAAGACGCCATTGTGCAACATTAACAATTACTTTGTCATCTTCAACAATCAGGACCTTTGTATTCGCCATCATACTTCTTTTCTTAAAATTATTAATATATATTTCGTTTTTGAATTTAAAATCAATAATCCGGGGCTATCCGGTATAAGCCCTGAGGTTACTCCGGATCCGGCAGTACACAAAAGAGGAAACGCTGGTTCAGTACAGTAATGATACCCTGTGGTCGGTCAGGACGCAAGCAGGGAAGAAAATGCGGGATACTGCGGCAATCCGGATTTAACTATCAATCAGCAGACCGGACTGAACTGCACCCCATGCAGAAAATCTGAATGCGATATATGGAAGAATGGAGACTGTTTCTTTTTCCACAAAGCAATAAAAAGGGAGGTGAATCAAGGCGGCATAAAAAAGGTTGGCAAGACCAGAACCAGACTTAAGAATATAGTAACAATACAAATGACGATACACAACTTACTGAGTTTCTTTTCCATTTTTGATTCACCAGCCACCTCTCCGATATTGTTTAATGGTTTTTATAAAATGGAGAGGATAGATGCTACTTTGATTACGAAAAGATAAAGTT
>CAYWHL010000011.1:1675-26445 GCA_964457995.1 uncultured Methanoregula sp.
GATAAGACCGGATAAAAAATAGTTATTGCTCTCTGGTTCTCTGGATGAGCAGCACGGCTCCAGGTAATTCGACTTTGATGCCATCGGTTTATTGATAAGAAAAACCAAGTACCTGTGATACCAATGAAGTGGAAAGACTGGGTGCATGTGACCAAACTCGATCCCGACAAACAGTTGAAACCCGGTGATATCGATGCAATTGCCGCAAGCGGCACCGATGCACTGATGCTCTCGGGGACACTCAACGTGACAAGGGAGAACCTTGCTGCACTCTTAAAGCAGGTCAGAATATACAACTTACCGCTTGTCATGGAGCCGGCAGGGCCAGAAGCAGTGCTGATGGAGGGAATTGACTATGTTTATGTCCCCAGCGTGCTGAATTCCACGGATGTGCAATGGATCCTGGGAAAGCACCGTGCATGGGTCCAGCTCCAGAAGGGAAAAATCCCCTGGGAGACTATTGTGCCTGAAGCCTATATCGTCCTCAACCCGGACTCTTCTGTCGGAAAGGTGACAAAGTCTGTCTGTAACCTCAAACCCGAAGAGGTGGCAGCCTACACGACTGTTGCCGATCACTATTTCCATTTCCCGGTGGTGTATATCGAATACAGCGGAACCTACGGGGATCCCGCCATCGTGAAGGCCGCTTCGGAAGCGATCGACAAGGCTGTCCTCTATTACGGCGGGGGGATCGACTCAGCAGAAAAAGCAGCGGAAATGTCGAAATATGCTGATACAATTGTTGTCGGCAATGCGGTATATGACCTGGGTGCCGCTGTCCTGAAAGCGACGGTTGACGCAATCCAGTAATATTTTTATGCCCGAGATTGACATCGTCCTTGTTTCCCCCCTCTACGAGGGCAATGTCGGGTTTACCGCCCGCGTGATGAAAAATTTTGGTTTTCTTCGTCTGGTTCTCATTGACCCGTGCACGCTGGGGGAAGAGGCGTGTGCCCGTGCTGCCCATGCACAGGACGTGCTTAGGAGTGCAGAGCTCTGTACGATTGAAGATATTTTTGCACGGAGCAACATCGTTATTGCCACGACCGGCACCGTGAGCAAGTCGGTCTGCCACTCCATGAGGATGCCGTTTTTCTCCCCCCGCGAACTCCGGGAACGGGTGCAGGATGCGGGCGGGCGCATCTCTATCCTGTTCGGGCGGGAGAACTGGGGGCTCAACAACGAGGAGGTGAAGCGCAGTGACATGATCTGTACTATCCCGACGACAGATGAGTACCCGATCCTCAACCTCTCCCATGCAGTTGGCGTAGTGTGTTACGAACTGTCAAATCTCCCCCTTCCCCGCTATGCACTCGCATCGCCAACCGATATGGGCTACCTGTACCGTCATATCGACCGGTACCTTGATGCCATTCACCACCCGGCGTTCAAGCGTGAGAATACGATGATCCTTATCCGGCGGATTTTAGGGCGGGCGAACCTTACCGTCCGCGAGGCAAGCACCCTGCACGGGTTATTGCGCCGGAGCGAGTGGCACATTGACCCGGCGCTGCTGGACCGGGACAAAAACCTGCTGAAGGGTTCAGGGAACGAAGAAGAACCGGAATAAGGAACTCTAAATAGTATCAGTTTGTTATCTGTGGAGAATTTTCGTTTTTTACCCGGTAAAACACATCTTTAT
This sequence comes from uncultured Methanoregula sp., assembly GCA_964457995.1. Classification (GTDB taxonomy): domain Archaea; phylum Halobacteriota; class Methanomicrobia; order Methanomicrobiales; family Methanospirillaceae; genus Methanoregula. The sequence continues at coordinate 3,318 of CAYWHL010000011.1, forward strand.
AAAATCCTGCAGAGGGCATATCTTCTACGAAGCAGAAGCCCTAAAGACCCTTCAGCACCCACAGGTATGCCAATGATTCTTGTAGACTGGCAACTCCGGGACCGTATCACACGGGGTTTTATCCATATCGATCCCTACGACCCGAAACTGGTGCAGCCCAATTCCGTGGACATACGCCTCGGTAACCATTTTGTCTGGTACGAGCCCGGCAGCGAGGTTATCGACCCGTATAACCAGGACAGTGTTACCTCCCATGTCAAAGAAGTGCATGCAGACACGTTCATCCTCAACCCCGGCCAGTTTGTACTCGCCGAAACACTGGAGTGCATCGGGCTTCCCGATAATATCGTTGCCACTATTGAGGGTAAATCGAGCATCGCACGGCTCGGGGTCACGCTGCACCAGACCGGGGGCTGGATCGATGCCGGCTTCCGGGGAACGATTACGCTCGAGATGGCAAACGTCAACTCGCGCCCGGTCAAAGTCTACGCCGGTATGCCGATAGGGCAGCTCGTCTTTTACACGACCGAGCGGGCAGAGAACCCGTATTATAAAAAGAGTGATGCAAAGTATCTCGATCAGCGTCAGGCTACGCTGTCGCGGTATCATGCAAATGTACAGCGATAATTCTCTTTTTTTCTTTGAGTATCCAGCTAAATGCACTATTATTTTCATATACACGTGGTAAGGCAGACGGCCTGTTCCTGGATAATCTTAAAATTCCCCGTTTCCATAACATTTCTCTTGGACGCTGTGAGGTTTTCAATCAAAAGAACCCTCAAACACCGCTTTTAGTAACAATCCCGCTGCCTGATCCCACATTCCCGGCATATCCAGTCACCTGCGGGCAAACAGGATCTACCAACAGAAACACATAAAAAAGACTGCAAATCAGGAAGTATACCAACTCCCGGAACTGCAATGGTTTTTAATCCCCTTAACTTAACGGTGCGACTCCCGGATACTCGATGCAGACAAATACAATCATAATCAGCAGCGACAGGGCATAAACTTCAAAGAGCTGCTGGCGGGTGATCATCTCTATCTCCGGTTTGATATTTTATCAGCATCTTCCAGGCAGTTTTAATCTCTCTGGCCGTGGAAAGGTGTTTTTCCAGTCAGGGTGTTAAACATGAGATATAATGAATAAATGCAATGCAACGGTGCCTCGCCCCGGACAAACATCAGGTTGAAAAGGGATTCCCTGAAAGAATATCGTACCACGTTGTATAATGGGGGCTCGTGGAATCAGAATCTTCAAAATGGCCCGGGCATACTGTTTTCACCTGAGCATATATTTTTTTAAAAAACTATTAACACTATATACAATCAATGCTCATTTTATACGGATGATCACACCGGATCGGAGTTGAATTTTATGCGACTTCTTCTCATTCATTCAGATTACATCGAATACGAAGCAAAAAAGAAGACAAGGATGGCAGAGGAGTGCACCGTTCTTTCGGACAAGGAGACGGAAGCACTGACGGTTTTTTGCGCTGTGGAATCGATTGACGAGGAAGATCTTGAAGGCGTTGTCCTTCAGGCTATCGAGGAAGTAAAAAAGACTGCAGGGCAGGTGCATGTCGATAAGATCGTCGTGTACCCGTATGCCCACCTCTCCAGTGACCTCGCCTCTCCGGAAACGGCGGTTACTGCCCTGATCGCCCTCAAGGAAGGCCTTGATGAGGAAGGATTCACCGTCAAGCGGGCACCGTTTGGCTGGTACAAATCTTTCAGGATTTCCTGCAAAGGTCACCCGCTCTCCGAGCTTTCAAAGACGATTGTGCCAGGAGAAGAAGGGAGTGTCAAAAAGAAGAAATCTGAGATTACCCATGACTGGTTCGTGATGACTCCTGATGGTAAAACCCACGACTGTAAGGAGTACCTCGACGACTCACCCTTTGGCTGCCTTGTCAAAAAGGAACTGGGCGTGGCTGTCCCGACCGGTGGGGAACCTGCTCATGTCGGCCTGATGCGCTCAAAGGAGCTGGCAGACTACGAGCCGGCAAGTGATGTCGGCTGCCTGCGCTGGATGCCAAAAGGCAAGCTCATCCGCGACCTTCTTTCTGACTATGTGCTCCGCATGGTACTGGAATATGGCGGTACACCGGTAGAGACCCCTGTCATGTATGATCTTGGTGACCGGGCAATTTATGAGCACGCTGAAAAGTTTGGCGAGCGGCAGTACCGGTTCAAGTCCAACAACCGGAACATGATGCTGCGGTTTGCTGCCTGCTTTGGCATGTTTTCCATCATGCGGGACATGCATATTTCACCGCACAATCTCCCGATGAAGATGTATGAGCTCTCCACCTACTCGTTCCGCCACGAACAGAAGGGTGAAGTGATAGGCCTCAAACGCCTCCGTGCGTTCACCATGCCTGATATGCACTCGCTCTGCACGGATATGCCCGAAGCGCTGAAGTGCTTTGAAGAACAGCTTGCCATGGGGTGGCAGACGGGCAAAGACTTTGAGACAAAGCTTGTCGCCGCGTTCCGCTGTACAAAGGACTTCTATGCACACAACGAAGCATGGGTCAAAAAGATTGTCAGGGAATCCGACTGCCCGATACTGATTGAGATCCTGTCGGACCGCGTCCATTACTGGGTAGCAAAGATCGATCTTGCAGCTATCGACGGGCAGATGCGTCCTATCGAGAACCCCACCGTCCAGATCGATGTCGAGAGCTCAACCCGGTTCAATATCAAATACCACACAGAGGATGGCACCATCGTCTACCCCCCCATCCTCCACTGCTCCCCCACCGGAAGTATCGAGCGTGTGATCTGTGCCATTCTTGAAAACATCTCCACGCAGGCGGTTCCTGCCCTTCCCACCTGGCTCTCACCTGTACAGGTTCGGATTGTGCCGGTTGCCGAACGCCATGGTGCATTTGCAGAAGGGATCGGCACCGCGATCAACGATGCACAGATCCGCTGCGATATCGATGACCGTGAAGAGAGCGTGGGCAAGAAAATACGGGAAGCCGGCATGGACTGGGTACCTTTTGTGATCGTTGTCGGTGATGAAGAAGTCGCCAGCAGGAAACTGACAGTCACCATCCGCAAAAAGTCACAGCCCAAAAAACCCGCAAAAGAGCAGCTCACCACTGACGAGCTGATCGAAGCGGTAAAGAAAGATATCGCAGGCAAACCATTCAGGCCTCTCTATACACCGCGGAAACTTTCGAAGAAGGCACGGTATATCTGATCTTTTCATCATTTTTTTAATGGATAATCCCCATGGATACAGGCAGGAACAGTGCCCGTCTTAAAAAAAACCGTCCCCTGCGCTTTTTTAACCGGTATGCACTACCTGTGCGGTACTATCCTTTTTGTGGGGAGCTATAGCGTCGGGGATGAAACCCCGGGCGTTCAGATTTTTACTAATGATATAAACCTGGTCCTGGTGCAGGAGGAGAGCCAGACGTCTGATGTGCGGGGGTATTTTATTTTAAAAACGTGAAAATTTCGCTTTTAATCCGCACTCCGCCCTCAAATACGTGTAATTATTTTTGTGCGGTGTATTGCGAATTTTTCAGCCGAGGTACCGGGCGATCCCGGCTTTCAGATCAGCTAATGAGACCGGCTTTGTGAGCACACCCAGGTGCGGGTCCTCCATCTGTTCCATCTTTTCATCAACCAGCGGTGAAGCAGTAAACAGGATGACCGGGATATGCCGCATGCCATATTCACCGCGGAGTTTTTCCAAAAATTCCCAGCCGTTGATGGGTGTCATCATAATGTCAAGCAGGACGAGTGCAGGGGGTTCCTTTTTTACCAGTTCAAGTGCTTCCAGCCCGTTTGAGACAAGAACCGGGTCGTACCCGAGTTTTTGGATCAGCAGATCCATCAGATCGAGGATGGGCTGATCATCCTCCACTACCATGATTTTACGTACCATTGTGCTCAAACCTCCTCAGGTCTTTGTTTCGGGATATGAATGCCAAATGTGGTCTCAAGGCCCTTGATGCTGTCCACACTGATGTATCCCCCATGTAGTTTGATGTATTTTTTGGCAATGGCAAGTGAAAGCCCGATCTTATCGAACTTCAGGTTTTTATCACCGTTCTCGGGCATGGGGAATGGTTCAAAGATCTCATCGAGCCGGGCATCCGTTATGCCGATACCGTTGTCCCTGATAGAGAGATGGTGCATGGGGTCACCGGGTGGAGAGCGGCATATGACCTTCACCGTGCGGGGTGGTGTTGAGTACTTCACTGCATTGGAGAGCATTGTGTCCAGTACCGTTGCAATCTTTTTCTTATCGGCATCAAACGTGAGATCCGGCGGGACATCGATGGTAAAGGCCGCCTGTGTCCCGTATTTCCCTGCATCGATGATCGTTTTGAGCAGATCCGGAACAGAAAACACCGAGTATTCCAGGGAAACCTTTCCGGTATCGATGACGGAGAGCTCGAGCATCTGGTTGATGATCTGGTTCTCCCGGTCCACGCTCTTTGCACAACGGTCAAGAATAAGCCGTGTCTCTTCAGTGACACCGTATTTTTCAGGGTCCTGCATGAGCAGGTTGATGTATCCCATAATGGGCTGCAGGGGCGTGCGCAGCTCATAGGCAAAGGTGCTGATAATACCGCGTTTTCGCCGGGTGTCCAGCCTGGCCCGTTCCCGTGTGCTTTCCCGCTCGGGAATATCCACCAGGTTGATGAGCACAGCAGGTGATTCGTTCTGCAGTATCCTGGAAAAAAACAGGGTAGCATATCGGGTCTTTTTTGATTTTATTAAAAAACGTACCTCTGACCTGCCGGGAGGCAGTGACGGGGTCTCTGCGAGCTGGCAGGATTTTGTGAAATCTTCCTGGTCATCCGGATGAATGAGCGTGAGGGGATCTTTTCCCAGCAGCTCATCAGGTTCATAACCGGAGAATGCGGTAAATGACGGGTTTGTGTAGACAATCATCTGGTTTCTTATAATGATAATGCTCGTCGGTAAACTGTCTGACACCTGTTTGTAATGGTCATCAATTTCATCGGCTGCCAGCTTGGCGAGTTTGAATTTATTGATATCGACGACCGTGCAGCTCATCAGGTTTTCTGTTATCCTGTTCCAGGAGAGGTTTACCCAGACGGGCTCTTTTTTCCGTGTCAGGAAAATGGTCTCAAAATTTGCGATTTCCTCACCTGATCCAAGGGTCTCGAAAAATCTCTGCTGGTCTTTTTGAGTGGCGAAGAGCTGGGGAAATGTCATTCCGGCGAGATCTTCTGCGGTGTACCCGAGCATATGTTCAAGATGGGTGTTGCTCAGCCGGATTGAATAGTCGTTCTTGTCAAAAAGAATAATTCCCAACTGCGATTTCTCAACAATGCTGCGGTTGTGTGACTCGCTGGTGTTCAGCTTCTCACTCACGTACGCAACCATGGCGCCGATACAGACAAACAGGAGTGCCTGCAAGGTAACATAGATCATCCCGCCGGTATCGGGAAATATGTAGAAATAGGCAAACGTCTCGTACACAACGGCACAGGCGCCGGCAAAATAGAGTCCCTTGCGGGGATAAAAATAGGTCGCGTAGATGATTGGGAAATAGAAGAGCTGGGCATATATGGTTTCAAGATTCCTGGATACGGAAAATGTGGTTATAAGAATACATAAAAGCGTAAGTGCTGCAATAATGATGAAACGGATAAAATCGGTGTGAGAAATCGAATATCCTGAAATCCGGATGTTCCGCTCCATGACTACCCTTTGTGTTCATTTTCAGAGTTTATAAATATGCTATTTTCATCGTATATCTTTAAATTGAGAAACTGAAAAGTAAAATGAATTTACAGCATCATGTGCAGAGCGGCGAGAGTTTTTCAATGACCCGTTCTACCTGGCGCACTGATGTGCCGATATAGGAATCCGGGTTGAGGAGCGCAGCCAGATCGGTTCTGGAGCAGTAGCGAAGCACTTCAGGATCTGACGCAAGTACATCGGCAAGCGGCCGCACTTCGACCAGAGCCTGCATGCTCGCTATCCGTACCCGCTCATGCGAATCCTGCCTGTTCATACCCCGACGGGTAAGTTCGATCATCACCGATTCGGCCATATTGATCCCGTGGAGGAAGGCAAGGTTCCGGCGGATTGCAGCCCGGTTGATGACGAGGCCCTCAAGCACCGTTGTCATCAGCCGGATACAGTGGTCCGTAAGTATTGATGCCTCAGGGAACAGCACGCGTTCACAGGACGAATTTGTTAAATCCCGCTCGTCCCAGAGCGTGTTATTCGCAAGAGCCGGTTCGACTGCTGAACGTATGATGCGGGCAAGCCCGCAGACCTGCTCGGACTTAATCGGGTTACGCTTGTGCGGCATCGTCGATGAGCCTACCTGGTTTGCACCGAAAGCTTCCTCCACCTCACCGATCTCGGTCCGCTGGAGCGAACGGATCTCGATACCAATCTTGTCAAGCGTTGTTGCCACGTTTGCGCAGAACATGAAGTATTCTGCATACCGGTCCCGGGAGATCACCTGGTTGGAAACATCCACCGAACCAATGCCCAGCAACTCCATCATCGTGGCCTGTACCTCCATCGCCTTTGGTCCAAGTGCCGCCTGCGTGCCAACCGCTCCGGTCATCTGCCCGACCACGACACGGGGGCGGAGTTGTCCGAGACGCTCGATGTGCCGGCCAACCTCGCTTGCCCAGATTGCAAACCGCAGGCCATAGGTGGTAGGCACACCGTGCTGCCCGTGAGTGCGGCCAATACAGACCAGTGATTTTGTTTCATCCGACCGTTCCAGGAGCACCCTGAGCAGGAGACGCAGCTTCTCGTCTATCAGGGTGAGCGCCCGGGCGAGCTGCAGCCCGGTCGCTGTATCGAGGATATCGTTGCTTGTCGCACCGTAATGCACCCACCGCCCGGCATCCCCGCAGACATCTGAGAGCGCTTTTACTATTGCCATCATGTCGTGGCTGATCTCGCTCTCGATTGCCTTTGCCCGTTCCAGCGATGCCATAGGGGCCTGCCCTTCAATGCCGGTTGCGGCTGCAGCCGGTATCATGCCATGTGCCGCTTCTGCCTTTGCAAGCGCTACCTCAACTGCAACAATACAGTCAAACCGGTTCTTCTCGCTCCATACGGCACGCATCGCAGGTGTACCGTAACGCTCCTCGATGGGGTGGACTGCCATGAGAACAGATCTGCTGTCCGGGAATATAGTGTTTGATGATCCAGTGCGGGGAAAGATTTTTAGTTCATGGTGAGATGCCGGGTTTTTTAGGAGTATACGAGAGAAAAAATCCGGGAAGAATCCTGATATGAAAAAAGATGACGGTATCGGGTTTTTCCTCCTGCCATGGTGACACTTTCTATCAGGGATATCCCCGGTACGGGTACTACAATCCAGTAACCATGTGCAGGAGCGGTAAGGAGCCGGGCACTATCCTGTAAAAAAGGGATCCCGGAGAGCCAGTCTGTTCACCCGTTAAGCCCGCACCCGATTCTGTCTGAAATGTGTTTCCCGTGAGATCCATTCCAGTAGAGTTTGCTGCACTGCTCACACCAGCAGAAGACGAGCCCGTGCTTGTTTTGGGGGGCATAGTCTGTTCCGGCTATCTCCTCAGCCGTCGCCTCTCTTAACACCGTGTTGCAGAGCGAGCAGCGGCTCATCATCAGACGCCGTACAATCAACCCGCGGTCAATGAGCTGCTGCACCTGTTCCATCACGTTATCGGAAGTAATCAGGACCGCCCGCTCCTTTCCCCGGGCTGCAAGCTCGATGTCACGCGTGAGCAGGATGCGGTCCTCCTGCGAGGCGAGGGCAAGAAGCCGGGTGTCTTCTTTGGCATTCCCTCCGGCAAACCCGTTGGCACTCACCGTATTGTATCCCATGAACCGGAGGTACCGGCTGAGTGTCCCCAGCATCCGGTCGGCAAGAAACCGCATTTCAGGATCCTCATTACGGGACATGGCGCACGATCTCGATCTTCTCCCCGCAGTTTTTGCATTGCTGCCCGTCAAGTGCCTGGATCGTGCAGAAATATCCACGGCGTTCTATCAGCGTTGCACCGCATACCGGGCAGTAGGTGTTCTCGTACGGGTGGTTATAGACGTTACCAAGATACGGGAACCGGACTCCGAGCTCTTTTGCAAGGGTATAGATCTTTTCAAGTGTTGCACGTGGTGTTGCACCACGGTCCGTCATCTTGTAATCCGGATGGAAGGCGGAGAAATGCATCGGGGTGTCCGGGCCGAGATGCCCGATTACCCAGCGGATCAGGGCCTCCATCTCCTCCCGGCTGTCATTGAGCCCGGGGATGACGAGGGTCACCGTCTCCACGTGCATACCGAGTTCCCGTGCCAGTACCGCGGAGTCAAGTACCGGCTGGAGACGGGCACCACAGACTTTTTTGTAAAAATCATCGGTGAATGCCTTGATGTCCACCCGGTAGGCGCCGAGCATGGGGGACAGCTCGCGGAGCCCCTCTTCAGTGATGTAGCCGTTTGTCACATAGATGGTCCCGAGTCCTTCCTTCCGGGCAAGTCTGCCCATGTCAAGAGTATACTCGTGCCAGATGCATGGTTCATTGTAGGTCCACGCAATGCTCGCACTTTTACTTGCAATTGCCCGTGCAACGCCATCTTCCGCAGTCAGGGTACGCAACACCCCGTCTTCGAATGTCGCCCGCGAGATGTGCCAGTTCTGGCAGTGCTGGCAATGGAAATTGCAGCCGATGCTGCCCAGAGAGTACGAGAGTGTGCCTGGCAGGTAATGGAAGAGGGGTTTTTTCTCGATGGGATCCACTGCCTCGGAACTTATCTTCCCGTACGTAGCAGCATACAGGGTACCGTGTTCGTTCAGCCTCACACCGCAAATACCGTGACTGCCTTCCTGAATCGTGCAGCGATGGTTGCAGAGACCGCATTTCACGGTATTGTTATTGAGTTTCTCGTAAAGGCGTGCTTCGTGCATGAGTCCTCCAAAGCGAAGTATTGTGGGTTATCGTTATTGTTCTTTTTCTTTACCGGAATGTGTATCCGCATCATCAGTCTCAAGAACAAATGACCCGCGGTATTTACAGCTCTTACAAATATACACCTGCCCGATATATCCCCCAACTACTGGATAAATATCGTGGCCTTTACAGACAGGACAGTACAGCATGTTCAACAACTCTATATGAGCATCCGGCACAAAAACTAGTGCAATGAAGACAATTGTCATCTCTCTTGGCGGCTCGATCCTGATCCCGTCGCTTGAGAAGAATAAAATCAAAGAATATGTACCGGTGCTCGACGAGATTGCAGCACACCACCGTCTGTTTGTTGTCGTCGGGGGCGGAGGTGAAGCCCGCCGCTATATCACGGTTGCCCGCAATCTCGGTATTGATGAAGGGACCGCAGATGAGGTCGGCATCCTGATCACCCGCCTGAACGCAAACCTGCTCATTGCCGCGCTGGGTGAAAGGGCATACCCGAAAGTGGCAGAGAGTCATGCCGAAGCAAAAAAGTTTGCCGAATCCAAAAAGATCGTGATCATGGGCGGGATCACCCCGGGCCAGACAACGGATGCAGTTGCAGCGGTTCTCGCTGAACGCGTGGGTGCATCAGTATTTATCAATGTAACATCGGTCGACGGTATTTATTCTTCTGACCCAAAAAAGGATAAAAAGGCAACACGGTTTGACAATCTCACACCACAGCAGCTGCTTGACATCGTTGGCAGGGCCGGACTGGGGGCCGGCTCCAATATTGTGCTTGATATTGTCGCTGCCCGTGTGGTTGAACGCAGTCATATCCCGCTTGTGGTGCTTGACGGGCGTGATCCCAAAAACCTTTCCTGCGCGATCAGCACAGGCGAATTTACCGGCACGGTCGTGAGCGATAAAAAGAAGAAAATCCTGCCCCTGTAAGGGAGTGTATATGCTACCTGGGAACCATTACGTATTTTTACGTTCCCGACACAGGTATGATGGCACGGGGTAGTAGGGTAGCCTGGTCCATCCTAGAGCGTTTGGGACGCTTTGACGGCGGTTCGAATCCGCCCTACCCCATATGTCGGCAGAAAAATCCTCTCCATGATCTTTTCAGCCAGTCACGAGGGCTGAGGAACATTGTATGAAAAAACAGGATGCTGCAACAATATATTCGCTTCTGAAAAAACGGTATCCCGCTGCCCTTGATTCTCCTGCCATGCTCTCAAAGGGTTCTGCCTTTGAAGTGCTCATCCTCACCATCCTTTCTGCACAGACTACCGATCGTGCGGTGCTTTTAGTAAAAACACCGCTCTTTTCAGCATACCCGACCCCCTCAGCACTCGCAAAGGCAAAACCAGAGGATGTGGAAATGATCATCCACCGTCTCGGGTTTTACCATGCAAAGGCAAAGCACATCATTACCGCTTCACAGACCCTGTTGTCGGAGTTTGGCGGGAAGGTCCCAAAGACCATGGAAGGACTCTTGACAATTCCCGGTGTAGGACGGAAAACCGCAAATATTGTACTCTATCATGCACTCGGCAGAAATGAAGGAATTGCCGTGGACACCCACGTGAGGAGGCTTGCACAGCGGATCGGCTTTTCTGATACGGACAATGTCAGCGTGATCGAGCAGGACCTGATGGCCACTTTCCCGCAGGAACAATGGGGGGATCTTACTGACGTCCTCATTGCCCACGGGCGGACGTGTTGCACAGCAAAGAAACCACGGTGTGACAGCTGTCCCGTCAGCCATTATTGCCGGTATTTCCGGACTCATGGGAAAAACAGTTGAACCAGTAGCCGGTAACGTCAACGTTGTAATGATTTTTCCAGCCGCTGCCACGTTGCCTGCCCTTGTTCCCATTCCCTCAAAAAGGAGCACCCGCTATCATGAAGTGCAGGGGAGGTAGTCTGCCGGGGTTGCCGCTCTCCCCTCATGGGTGAATGGTGATCTTTATTCAGGGAAACCTCCTGGTGGATTCATTATCACATCCGCGAGTTCAGGATCGAAACGATAATCCTGCCAGCCCCAAAGGGCGGAACGGCAGCGTATCAGGCACTCTGTTTTCGGGAACCCTGGCGAGGGAAAAATCTGATCCAGCTGATTCCCATGCACTATCTTAAAAAAAACAGGTACCCTAGATAAACTTCCCATAGAGCACGACGAAAAAAATGAATTTGTCACGTTTTAGTACCCGATGACGATCCGGATAATGGCAAATACCACAAACCCGATCAGTGCACTGACGGGGATGGTAAGGATCCATGCGAACATGATGCTCCGTGCAACACCCCATTTCACCGTGCTGGCACCCATGGTCGTTCCCACGCCCATGATCGACGAACAGATGATATGGGTTGTGCTGACCGGGATTCCGATGACGGATGCACCGATAATCGTAGCAGCACCTGCGGTTTCTGCAGCAAACCCGTGCACCGGCCGGAGCTTGGTGATCTTGTATCCCATCGTTTTGACAATACGCCATCCTCCAAAAAGAGTGCCGAGCGCGATCGCACCATGGGCAATCAGGATCACCCACAGAGGAACGGGCAGGTGATTCGGATCGACACCTGCCCCGAAGTACCCAATGGAGAACAGGAGCGGGATAATAATTCCCATGGTTTTTTGTGCGTCATTGGTGCCATGACTGAAACTGTAGGCAGCTGCTGAGAAGAGCTGGAGACGCCTGAAATAATTTTCAGCGGTCTGCTTGGTTGTCTTTTTTGTAAGATTAAGGACAACTGCCATGAACAGGAACCCGCAGGCAAGCCCGATCATCGGGGATATGACCATAAACATCGCAACCAGTTCGACGGTTGACCATTTGATAGCGGCAAGCCCGGCTGCGGAAATACCGGCACCGGCAATTCCGCCAATGAGTGCGTGTGATGATGAGGTCGGAAGACCGGAAAACCAGGTGATCAGATTCCACATAATTGCACCGATCAGGGCTGCCAGTATAATATACGGGATGACTACGGTCTGTACAATATCCAGTTGAATGATTTTACTGATGGTGCTTGCCACAGCCACCCCGAACCCGAACGCAGCGATAAAATTAAAAAAAGCGGCGAATGCCACGGCATTACGGGGTGACAAGACCTTTGTGGAGACTACGGTCGATATCGAATTGGCCGAGTCATGAAATCCGTTGGTGAAATCAAAAATCAACGCGATAATGATGATCGCAACAATAAGTATCAGCGGTGCCTCGATCATGCAATCCTCTCATAAGGTAGTGTACACTATGCTCATGAGTGCCGGATTGCGATATCGGACAGAACATTTGCGACGTCCTCACAAAAATCAGTCGCCGTTTCGAGATGCTCGTAGATATCCTTGAGTTTGATGATCGTTATTGCATCATTCGTTTTGAAGAGGTCGGTGACCGCATGGGCAAGCACATCATCTGCAAGATTTTCCAGCCGGTTTACCTCAATACAACGCTCCTCGATATAACGCGGGTCCTTGATCGAACGGATACTCTTGACAGCACTTTCGATCTCCGCGGTGGACATATGGATGAGTTTTGCAAGTTCGATCATGTGCGTGTCGGTGCTTCCAATATTATAATAAAACATCTTTTCTGCCGAACCGTCGATATAGTCCAGCACCTCGTCAAGCGAGGAAGCGAGGCGGGAGATCTCCTCGGGATCGAGAGGGGTGATGAACGTGCGGTTCAGCTGTTCATAGATGTCGTGGGTAATCTGGTCCCCCTTGTGCTCAAGTTTCTCGATCGCATGGCGTTTCTCTTTGACCATGGTAAAATCCTCGGTCAGCGAGACAAGCAGCCATGCGGCCTCCTTTAAAACTCCTGCCTGTTTTTCGAACAGGTCGAAAAAAACCTTATCATGTGGTATCAGTAATTCTCTAAGACCCATAACAAACCTACGCATATTCGGTCAATCATGGTAAAAAATATGGCGATTCTGCCGTATTATAAAACCAGGATGTTTGAAAGGGTTCTGACAATGAAGTACCCGACATACGACAAAACGAGGGCAAGGGGGATGGTGATCACCCATGCCGTCATCATCTCCCGAACGACTTCCCACTGGACCGCAGTTTTTCCCCTTGTCGCACCGACACCCACGATAGCCCCGCTGATGACATGAGTTGATGAAACAGGAACTCCATAGGATGTTACCATCGCAAGTGTCATGCTGCCCGCCGTAGCTGCAGAAAACCCCTGATAAGGCCTGATCTTTGTAATCTTTTTTGCCATCTTGTCCACGACATCCCAGCCCCCGAAAACGGTGCCAAGACCAATTGCAATTGCAGAACTCAGCAGTATCCACGGTGGTATCGAAAATGTTGAAAGAACCCCGGCGGAAACAAGCAGGGCGGCAATCACACCCACCGCATGCTGACCGTCATTTGCCCCGTGTCCTGCCGCCTGGAAGAGGCATGCAATGACGTGGAGCGGCTGGAAGATGCGGCGGACACGGTTCTGCTTCCGGTGCTGGAACAGGTGAGAGATTATAATGTTGAATAAAAATGCCGAGCTCGTACCCATGACCGGCGAGATGAAAATGAACAGCACAATAGCAAGCAGGCCGGTAATCTTCAGAACTCCTGCAAGCATCAGGACGGGTATAACCAGTGTTCCCCCGCATGTGGCACCGATCAGGATACCCAGGTGTACATCACCTTTCAGTGCTGCAGTCAGGATACCCAGGATGGCAGCACCGGCAACGGCACCTCCAAGCGCTGCGATACCAAGATCGATAAACGTGGCTGTACCGGGAACGATGACGGCAGCTGGACCAAAGACAGCGATACCGGCTCCAAGCAGCCCGCCCACCATGGCATGACTGCTTGAGATGGGGATGCCCGAGCGGGTGGCGACAAAGACGAGCGATATGGCGACTCCCATCGCAACGATGATGGATACCGGGTTTAAGGAAGAGGGATGGACAATTGCAGTCCCGATCGTGGTTGCAACGGCCGTTGTAAAGATGAACGGACCCAGCATGTTGCACAGCGAAGTCAGGAGCACTGCACGCCAGGGTGACAGGGCTTTTGTTGCCACGACAGTAGCGATCGAATGGGATGCATCATTGAGCCCGTTGACAAAATTCAGGGCAAGCGCAAGCGCGACACCAAAGATGATGAGGGGCTCCATGATATCAGGTATGATTCAGGATGATGTCGTTGAGAGCATGACCAACATCATTGCATTTCTCCAGCACTAAACCAAGACCTTCATAGATATCCTTCAGTTTGATGATCAGGAGCAGGTCCTTTGTCCTGAAAAGTTCGAGGACTGCCTGGGACTGGAGTTCGATCCCCCGGTTGTACAACCGGTTGATCTCATTTGCATGGTCCCTGATCTCCTCAATTTTATCCATTTTCGGCAGTTTTTCAAACGCTGTTGTGATCTCAACGGTCGCCATGAGGATCATGTAAGAGAATTCGCGGAGCTTGTCATTCTGCTCGGTCAGACCATAGGTGCAGATCTGCTGGGTGACCCGGTCAATGCGATCCAGGACATCGTCCATAACCGGTGCCATCCGGGAGATCTCTTCGGGCTCCAGCGGAGTAATCAGGGATTCATTGAGTTTCTCGTAAATATGCCGGGTGATATCGTCACCTTTATGCTCAAGCTGGTGCACTTTCTGGGCTTTTTCTGTTCCCTGGGGGAGTTGGTGGGTGATCTCGTTGAGTGTAGTCGCTGCTTCGACAATGGTTGCCGACATCTCAAAAAACAGCGAAAAGAACACCTTGTCTTCAGGAAGGATCAGGTCACGGACACGCATGGTTGTTCTGAATAGAGCCTCTTTGTGTGAGTATAAAAACATACGGTCAGAACACACAATTACAATGAAAAAAATATGGACCGGGCGGGAATTGAACCCGCGGCCTCTTCCATGCCAAGGAAGCGATCTACCACTGATCTACCGGCCCGCTCTAACATTGTTGAACGGCATTGGTTAAAAGAATTGTTTACAGTCAATGTCTTTTAAGGCCGGGGATAACATCCGCTGGTTATGAAAATCAGCAATGGGGGAATTGTGATTACCCCTGCCAGGTACTACCTTGTTAACCCTCAATAGAGCAGAGGAAGGTTCTGGGGGAAAGGCACTGCCCCTCCTTAAGGAACTATCAGATGTACAATAAAAATCCCGTAGCGTCAGTACCGTTCATCCGTACCATTCAGGGAAAAGACAGGGAAGGCAACTTCTGGAGTACCCTCCCGCGGGCAGCCTGCAGATCACATTCCTCCACCCGGGTGCCGTTTCTGATAAACGGGATAATCAGTGGTTTTCCGCCATCCGGTGCTGCCTGCATTACCGGCAGCATACGGTGGTCACCGCCCGGCAGCTCGTACACCTGCTTTATGCCGCTCCTCTTGCCCCGTTTGGCCTTTGGTGTACCTTCAATCTCGACAATATCCATGCCAAAATCAATCACCGGTGCATTGGCAATAGCCCCCCCGACACCAAAAGCGTCCACGATATCCCGGTATAAGATTACATCGTCGCGGGTGAGGCCGCCGGATAAGAAGATTTTCACGCCCGTGAACCCATGGGCGTCCAGCTCCCAGCGCACCTCCTCGATGATCGAGCGCATATTGCCGCGCCGGGAGCGGGGTGTGTCGAGCCGGACTGCAGCTGCCCCGCATTCTGCGGCCCGGAGCGATTCGGACTTTTCATCACAGTACGTGTCACAGAGCATGATCCGGGGCACCTCTTTTGGTGCATGCCTGTCAAACGAACGCCAGGCATCGTCCGGTTTTTCATAACACACCACAAAGGCATGGGGCATTGTCCCGACAACCGGCAACCCTTCCGGTGCACAGGTGTTCGAGACGCCATCAGCACCGCCAATCCACGCCGCGCGCTCGATCATCCCTGCGATAGCCGGGTGCTGACGGCGCGACCCGAAGGAATAGACCGGACGACCCTGTGCTGCACGTGTGATGTGGGCGGCACCAGAGGCAATTCCCGAGGCGTGGCAGAGGAACCCGAGGATTGCCGTCTCGTACCGGCAAAAATCCAGGTACTTACCGGAAATCCGCAGGACGGGTTCGTCTTTAAAAAAAATAGTACCCTCCGGCATCGCATCAACGGTGACCAAAAGCCCCTCAAGAAGCGCGATTACGTCTGAAAGCCCGCAGAAAACCGCCCAGCTGTCCGGAAGTGCTGATGCAGTCACCTCCATGGAGACCTGCGGATTCATATGCTCGCTGCGCAACGTCTCTTCGGTGCGGACAAAATAGATATCAGTACAACCGCCCTGTCTGATGGTTTCATCGCTCACGGTCTCGAATCTTTCCATACGGGATCATGGGCAGTTCACCAATTTACGCTTACCCAAAAAAAAATTCCCATCGATCTGCGCTAAATATTAGTGGTGACGGAAACAACCATTCTGGTGGAACTCGAGGGACTCTATGCAGGAAATATTCGATACAGGCAGTCTGGCAGGACCAGCAGCGGTTAACGGGTGGTGCTGATGCTGGGAATCATCGGTGGCACGAGTCTTTTATTTTCAACACTCCCCCACTTTGAGAAACAGAGCGTGAACACACCTTTTGGGACCGCGGAAATTCTCCGTGGAGACGTTGTGATGCTGATGCGCCACCAGAACTCTCTTCCTCCCCACCGGATTAATTACCGGGCACATCTTGCAGCGCTCGCGATCGCCGGAGTCGACCGCATCATTGCATTCGGTTCATCAGGATCCCTCAAGCCGAAAATAAAACCCGGATCACTGGTGATACCCACGGATTATATCAGCCTGACCGATATCCCGTCCATCCACGATCACGCCATTGAGCATGTCCGCCCGGAATTCTCAAAGGATCTTGGAAAAGAACTTTCCCGGCATGTTCCCGGTGCACGGTATGGCGGGGTATATATGCAGACACGGGGCCCGCGTATCGAGACGGTGGCTGAAGTGAGTACACTTGCACGGATAGCCGATATTGTCGGGATGACGGTTGCATCCGAAGCCACGCTTGCCTGCGAACTTGGTATGGAATTTGCAGCGCTCTGTACCGTTGATAACTATGCAAACGGGCTGGGTGGCGAGGTACTCACCTACGAACACATCCTCTCCACTGCGCGGGAGAACCGGACCCGTACTGAAGAGATTGTAACTACTATCATCAGGAAAATGGGATAGCGTGCAGATGGCAGAAGATACTATGACAGACATTTTTTCAAAGAAGTATCCGCTTCTGATTACCAATGTGATGGCAGATGGAAAAACAGTCGATATTTTTGTTGATGAAACAGGAACCATCGCAGCGCTTGGCGAAGGTGTGCGGAGGAGGTGCAGAGGTGATGCAGAGTTCATTATTGACGGTGACGGGGCGATCGCCCTGCCGGGTCTTGTGAATACCCACACCCATGCGGCGATGACCCTGATGAGGGGATATGCCGATGATATGATCCTTCAGGACTGGCTCACGCAGAAGATCTGGCCCCTCGAAGCGCATCTTACCGCAGATGACGTATACCAAGGCACCCGTCTTGCCTGCCTCGAGATGACCCGCAGCGGTACCACCGCGTTCAATGATATGTACTTTTTCATGGATGATGCAGCCCGGGCAGTTGATGAATCCGGCATTCGGGCCGTACTTTCCTATGGGTTTATCGATCTCTTCAATGCAGAAAAACGCGAAAAAGAGTGCAAGGCAACAGAGGACCTTGCCGCACACGTCCGCTCCCTGGACAATCCCCGGATCAAAGCTGCTGTGGGACCGCACGCGATCTATACGGTGTCTGAAGAAGGGCTGGAATGGTGTGCAGAATTTGCACAGCAACAGAAAATCCCCATCCACATCCACCTTTCAGAGACCGAAAAGGAAGTCAGGGACTGTATTGAGCGGTACGGCAAGCGGCCTGCTGCCCTTCTCGATCAGTGTCACATCCTCACCCCCCGCACAATCGCTGCGCATTGCTGCTGGCTGGATGAAGCGGAGTGCGTGCTGCTCGGGAAACGTGGTGTGCATGTCTCGCACAACCCGGTGAGCAACATGAAACTTGCCACGAACCGTGCGATGCCCTGCCACTGGCTGGCTGATGCAGGTGTAAATGTCTGTCTTGGTACTGATGGCAGTGCCTCAAACAACAATCTTGACATGTTCAGGGAGGCCAAGACTGCGGCTCTCCTCCAGAAGTTTTACTGGAATAACCCGACATTCCTTCCCGCACACAAAGCCCTTGCCATGGCAACAGAACATGGCGCAAAAGCGCTGGGGTTCGGTACCGGAAAACTTGCTGCCGGTGCGCCGGCAGATATCGTGCTGGTTGCCACCCGCGCTGCGTGTAACACCCCGCTCCATACTGCCAGCTCCAATCTTGTATACTCGTGCAATGGCGGGGTGGTCGAAACAATGATCTGCGATGGAAAGGTCCTGATGCTCGAACACGAAATCCCCGGAGAGGCGACGATACTTACCAATGCAGCCCGGGCTGCCCGCGAACTTGTCTGCCGTGCCCGGGAAGGCTGATATAGATGCTGCTGTGTCAGGGATGTACCGGGCATCGGTATCTGCAGTTATTGTATGTATTCTGGCATCCTGTGGTATCACTGCCGGTTGCCTTGAACATGCACTGCTTCCTGTCTTTAACCCATCCGGTCACACCCACCTTGCGGACAATGAAGGAAACCTGTCTGTCTGGTTCCTTGATGTCGGGCAGGGAGACTCCACCCTCTTTGTCATAGACGGTAAAACAATCCTTGTTGATGCCGGGGAGATTGACCGGGGTGATAAGCTTGTCCGTGACTTACGGACACTGGGCGTCACCAGGATTGATCTTCTGGTCGCCACGCACCCCCACTCCGATCATATTGGCGGGATGCAGGAGGTCCTTGCCACATTTCCCATAGGCCAGGTCCTCGATGCAGGCCTGCCGTCCACGTCACCGGTCTATGAGCACCTGCTCGAAACAATTGAAGAGAAAAACATTCCCTACCGCCTTGCCGTGCAGGGGCAGGAGATTGAAGCAGACCCTGCAGTGCATGTCCTCGTGCTCTGGCCGGCAGAGCAGCGGTCCGGTGGCGAGCTGAACACTGACTCTGTGGTACTCCGCATTTCCTACGGCATGATAGACTTTCTGATGACCGGGGACCTGGATAGTCAGGGTGAGGATGCCCTGATCAGCTCTGGATACCCGCTCGACGCTGAGATCCTGAAAGTCGGGCACCACGGGAGTTCTTCTTCAACAACCCCCTCATTCCTCGCACGGGTCCGTCCGGAAATGGCTGTTATTCCGGTGGGGGCGGATAATCCCTATGGTCACCCGCACCAGCAGACACTTGATCTCCTGAAAGATTACGGTGTTGCAGTGTACCGCACCGACCGCGACGGGACTGTTATGGTCCAAAGCGACGGGATGTCATACTCGGTAACAACAAAAGCCGATACCTTCGGCAGCCGGGTATTTACAACGGCAAAGGAAATGATCCCTGTTCCGGTTTTTACACTCCCGACACTGCCAATGCACGTGCCGGTTCCTCTGCCATCATTCACCCTGCCCCGGATACCGTTAAACCTCACTATCCCTGCTCCTGTGCTTACTATTCCCTCACTCGGCAACTCCTCATCGGTATATATCAGTGCAGTGCAGTTCAATGCCCCGGGTGATGACCGGCAGAACCTGGACGGCGAATGGGTGCGACTGGCGAACCGTGGTGACGGTCCGGTCATCCTTGCCGGCTGGACGCTCTCGGATGTCACTGGTGCACATCCCTATGTTTTTCCTGCATTCATCCTTATCCGGAATCCTCCGTTACTCTCTCTACCTGGAGCGGGAGGATGAATGACACCGCTCTTTTCATGGACCGGAACGAACCGTTGTGGGGCAATGATGGCGATGTGGCGACTCTGAAAGACGGCGGTGGGAATATCATCGACCGGAAATCATAATATGGAGGAAAAGAATGCAGGCATCCATCGACCGGATTGAAGGAACCATTGCTGTACTGATCTTCCACAATGACGAACCGGTACGGGTAAATGTCCCGCTTTCACTTCTTCCACCCGGCTGCAGCGAAGGGGATATCCTGACAATAGACATTGAACGGGATGTTCGAGCCGCTGGAGCGGTAAAAGAACGGGTGGTCGGTCGTATTGAAAAATTAAAAAAACGGAAGTAATGAGTTGTTCCGGTGGTTCTTTTAAATTCCCGATGGTTTTTTCATCCTTTTTTTTCGACAATGCGGGAGACCGGGCCTGATTTTTATGCCCGTATCCATTCCCAGGCTTCGGCCACTCGCTCCTTTTTGAAAAACCGGATTTCGGTCCGGGTCAGGGTGGTAAAAGCCTTGAACAGCAGGGTCATCCAGTCGTCCCAGCTCTCATCGATGACCGTTGCCATCTTCTCGACTGCCGAGAACTTCAGCCCGAGAAGGAAATCCTCCCAGCCCCCTCCGACAGTCCAGCCCTCGAAGCCCTCCATTACCCATACGACCCTGATCTTTTGGTATTCCTTCATGATCTTCTCCATCTCCGGATCAAGAAGGTCGCGGTAGTCGGCTTCGGTCAGCTTCCCCCGGATCCGGAATCCGAGGATATTCCCTGAGCTCCCTGGCAGTTTTTCAATCATTGTTGCATTATCTCCTGACACAGGAATCAGGAGCAGGAAGGATAAACGTTGTCCCTGACCTGTATCTCATGGGGGAAAAGACCAAAAATATGACCGTTATTCGGAGATAGAGCAGACATGAGACGATTCACGGTGTAAAAATAGGAGGAGAAACAGGTCAATGTCCACAGTTGCAGATCAGGACATTCCCCTCAAGGAGTTCCTGTGGATGATTGAGGACTTCTGTTGTGATTCACCTCCCGATAGTATTACGGTGACCGGAAGAATAGCCGGAAGGATGGTGCAGCCGCTCCGAAGACCTACAGAAAAAATATCCCAAATATCATTAAAGGTATGGATGAACTCATATTTGTCATACTACGAGAAGGAGCAAGGAATCCTCCATTGAATCCCCTAATAGACATTGATCATGGAAAGACAACGAGGAATATTCAACGCATGAGGCCGAACCCGATGGAAGATGCCAGAGCCTGGTATAACAGGATTTCCCGTCTGTATGATATTCTGGCCTGGAGCGATGAAAAGATCCCGGTTGAGGCAGGACTCCGGTTACTGGCAATACAATACGGGGAACGCGTCCTCGAGATCGGCTTCGGTACGGGTCATGCCATCATTTCCATGGCAGAATCCACAGGGGCAGCGGGTAAGATCTACGGAGTGGATATCTCTGATAAGATGTATCAGATAACACAAGGCGCTGTTGAACGTGCCGGTTTTTAAAGACCGGGTCGTTCTCTTACGGGCTGATGCCCGCAATCTTCCCTTCGACAATCAATTCTTTGATACGGTCTTTTTTTAGTTTCACCCTGGAATTGTTTTCAGATACTGATATTACGGTACTCCTTTTGGAATGCAGAAGAGAGATCAGAAAAGGAGGTACATTGTGCATCGTATCACTGGTAAAAGCGGAATCACCGGGGATTCCGGAATGGATGTATGACCAGCTCCACCAGATCTTTTCCCGGTATATTGACTGCCGTCCAATCGCCCTTTCAGACGTGCTCTCTGATACCGGTTTTATAATTTTAAAAAAAGAAGAATTCACTATCCGGGGATTGCCTGTAGAGATTGCCCTTTGCAGAGTCCGGAATTTTTTAAATAATCCCGTCACTCCGGTTTAATAGCCATGGCTTAATCTTTTCACTTCAATATCCGTGTATTTCCATTCCATACGATGAAAAGCTGACTCCTGCGCTTTGGCATAAGAGAGTATTACAATAAACTACCTGTTTAGAAAACTACCTCTCCACTGTTGCGTTCCTGTTGGAATATAGCAAGGGTGCAATTATATTTTAAAAAACAATTTCACCCTGTCCCTGGCCTGTTGTTCTTTTATAAAACAAGTCCAGAACCCTGATTCATGGAATCATTCTGGTGTTCAAAGAAAAATACAATTCCTGCTATGATGGCAGATCCCCTGAACTATAACCCGGCACTAACACCATGCATCAGGACTGAATGTGTCTTTTGGAATGACGGTGAGTGTTTCTATATCCACACAGCAGGAAAATAGCCCATTCGCATTCTACTGATGTTTAGAATGGATAGTGGTACATTTTGTATTCCCGTGGGAAAGAAACCCTGTTTTAAAAAATTATAAAAAAAAAGATACTTATTCTGGAAATGGATTTACGAGAGGCCATCCTCACTATTTGCTTCTCTTAATTTTGTGACGGCAAGATCAACCCCGGCCATCGTGTTCCTGGATAAATCTTCTTCAGCACGAAGCCGGAGGTATCGCCGATAGAGTTCTTCAGCATCGACGGGAGGGATAGCCGGTTCCCGTAACTCCCTCTTTGAAGATGTCTGTGCCGGTTTCATGTTTATCTCCTGAAGCTGGCATGTTCATGCACGCCATTTAACTGCATTTCTTTCATAAAACGGCATGAGACGATTAAAGTTGGCAAGGCACCGGTGCATGGCATCAATTTATCCCATCAGTGGCCAACCCGAACCAGGTTGATACCGATGGCGATGGTAGTGGGGATGGCTGTGAAATTCCCCCGGCAGTGCCTGAGTTCCCCTCAGCAATCCTTCCAGCAACCATGATAGTCGGATTCTTTGGAGCCGTGCTGCTAATCCAGAGTACCAGGGAATACTAACCTTTTTTTTTAAATCAGAACGTAACCGGTTGACAGGATGCTATTCGAGGGAACAGAAGCGGCACTCGTTTTCCGCACAGGTGAGAAGAGAAGGGTAGTATTTATTGACATACTCTTTGACCATCCGGCGGGCTGAAAATGGTGCACTTGTACTTTTTATGGTTTCCTTCATCTTCTTTACCCAGCCATGGGGTATTCCGTCAATGGAAGCAGAATAGTACAGCGGCACTACTTCATTTTCAAGCAGGGTGTAGAGAGCAGCGGCATCAGATGCATCCCGTGATCCGGGAGACGTATCACCGCCAAAAGCCCAGCCATTCCTGCCATTATATCCTTCAATCCACCACCCGTCAAGTATACTTAAGTTGAGTACCCCGTTTAATGAAGCCTTCATGCCACTTGTCCCGCAGGCCTCCATAGGAGGAATAGGATTGTTCATCCAGACGTCCACGCCATGAACCAGATACTGGGCCATCTGTTCCCCATAATCTTCGACGAACCCGATCCTGCCACCGAAATCCGGTTGCTGGGCAAATT
>CAYWHL010000012.1:0-20160 GCA_964457995.1 uncultured Methanoregula sp.
AGGGCAACTGCACCCAGTGCCCCGATAACCCCGTTTCCCCCATGCAAGGTGATACCGAACCGTTCCGCAGTCGCTTCAGCAACTGCCCGGGTGATGAGCTGGTTCCGGACAAGTCTCCCATACTCTCTCAGCCCATCCGGAATTTCGAGCCCTGAATGCATCGCTATCCCCCATTCACGGGAGAGTGACTCATCGGCTACAAACCGCAGTGTCTTTTCTTCAAGGTCGGCATAACTTTCCGGGGTGACAGCCACCTCAATGAAACTGGATGAATTCCCCGCGGTTTTCAAAAAAACATCCTGGTTGAGCATCGCCACATGATGGCTGATGGGGAGAACCCCCCTGATCCGGGTGACATGGGAGAGGAGCGCCAGTGCAAGGGCAAAGGTTGCCCCGCCTTCTTTTGAGTCAGTGTCATCGATACCAATAGTCACATGCGTCAGGGCTTGTGTTCGGACGCTGCCTTCGACAATCAGGCCGGCCTGATGCGTTCTGACCTGCATGACCCCTTCTGCACGGGCCATCATATCAGATAATGAATAGGCAGGTCCCCCGATGCACCGTATGTGCTGGACTACGGTATTCCCCTCCCGCTCAATTCCTGTTACACCGACAGCAGGAAGTGGCAAGAGACCCACGGGAACTTCATGTACGCCGATCCTGGCACGTTCCCTCAAAAGCGTCCCGTCACGCTCAACACTTTCCAGGACACCACCAGCCAGTTGATGATGATACCCGCAGAAAGCGGCACAGGCCCCGCTCATGCAGTCATGATATATCTCTACATGATCACCATCAATAGTCGTGAAAATCCGCCGGCATGCACTCGAGGGCATCGCGCTGATCGAGACATACTGTGCTGCAGTTCTCCCACGCTTCCCCTCGCGTAAAAGGACACACCCTTCCCCGAGCAGCCGGTTCACCCAGTCCTGCGCGGTGCTGCGGGGAATCCCCGTTGCCTTCTGGATATCAGTGACGGTAAAAAAACCATTATCAAGTGTGAACTGCCGCATCAGGCGCAGGAACTCCCGACGACGTTCAAGCATGCCGGACATAGCGGTCGTTGATGAACAGCAGGTCACCGATGATAGCACTTGCCGTTTCGATCGAACCGGCCCCCCTCCCGATCAGGGTAATTTCCTTTGCCATATCGGTTGCCAGCGTCAGGGCGTTTAGCGTGCCATCAACAACAAGCGGGTGGTTCTTTTCAAGGATCCGCGGTGAAACACGAAGTATTTGTTTGCGGGGAATCGCTTCGGCAATCAGGCGGATAGTGCACCCTTCATCCTCGGCTAAACGCAAGGCGTCCGGTGTCAGCAGATCAATACCCGTACAGTCAACATCCGATAACCGTTTACTGTTACCCCAGATAGTATTTGCAAGGATTACCAGCTTGATTGCCGCATCAATCCCCTGCACATCATAGGTCGGGTCAGCTTCTGCATATCCCATCTCACGGGCTTCCATCAGGGCCTGCTCATACGTAAGACCCTCAGCCGCCATACGGGTGAGGATATAGTTGCATGTGCCATTCAGGACCCCATACAGGGCAAGGATCTCATTCCCCGCAAGGCCGTGTTCCAGCGTGTGCATAATAGGAATTGCTCCCGCGACAGTCGCTTCATACCGCAGGGCAACCCCTTTTTTGACCGCAAGCGTATGGAGTTCCTTGTACGCAAGAGCAATCGGGCCCTTGTTCGAAGTAACAACGTGTTTCTTCCGTAAAAGAGCTTCTTTTATGTACCCGATGGCAGGTTCACCAGACAGGGCATTTGTAGGTGTCACCTCAATGAGTGCATCGTAATCCGCCTTTTTGATTATATCGGAAGCAGACATTTTCCGGTCCCCGCAATATCCGTTCCTGGCTTTATTCGCAAGCAGGGTTGCGATATCGAGTCCGTCAGGATCCATGCTCGCACTTTTTGAATCGGCAATTCCGGTTATAGTAATGCCGAGATCCTTTTTTTGTATCAGCCCGGCAACTCCCCGCCCTACTGACCCAAGGCCAATCAGTGCAACCTTCATCATGTGATCCCCTCAAGTGGTTCGATAAGGAGCAGGGATTTCTGGTGGGATACGCGGCGGAGAATGGCAAGAGCTGCCTCCATGTCGGGCTTACTTACTGCTTTTATGGTTATCCGTGATGTGGATCGCTCCTTTACCGCGGGCATGCTCAATGCAAGTTCGGAAACTTCAGCAAAACCCGTAGAATCGATCTGGTCAACCGTATCGGAAAGATCGGTGTGCATGAGATGCCCTATCATGATCACCGTTCGTTTGAAAAGGAGACGTTCCTTACCAATCCGCTGTATGCGGACTCCCTGTTCTTTAAGAAGTGCGACGAGCTTATCAAGAAGCCCTTCGGGTAACTCGAGCACAATCTGCACATTTAAGGTATCTTCATCCAGATCAGGTTCACGCTGGTGAATCACAGCGATAATATTTCCCCCAACATCGGATATGGGTTTGAGGGCAGCAACCAGCTGACCCGGAGAGTCATTCATCTCGAGTTTCATGGAAACCTGCACGAGACCACCAGTCAAGTAGTGGATCGGCTTTCAAGATAAGTCTTTTATTTTAATGATCTGGATGAATTACAAAAATCAGTGCGGTGAAATGTATCGGAATTATAAATATGATAGCTGATGCACGATTGAGAAAGGCCGATTAATCATTTCTGGAGGATACTATACACAATCAGTAAGCCGTGGGCTGTATTCTTTTCTGATACCGGTATACACATTATAAAGGGTTTATCTGAACGTTTAGAGTTTCCTGAGTTTATTGTCCACCTTTTCGAAAAAATTACGTCTGACGTCAACAAACAGTGCAGGATATTCGGATCGTTTTACAGATATCGTTATTGAGGTTCCCAGTTCGATCGTCTTCTGGCCATCGATAACAAGGTTGGCCGGTTTTGAACTCTCCAGTTTTATTTCCAGGAGCCGGTCGCTGCTGATCAGGTGGGGACGGGATGAGAGCATGTAGGGTGCAAGCGGAACAAGTAAAAATCCCTGAATCCGGGGATCCACAATGGGGCCTCCGGCACTCATTGCGTATGCTGTGGATCCTGTCGGAGTGCTAATCAGCAGGCCATCCGAGCGGAACTGTTCAGTAGTCACGCCATCAACGATAATGGAGAATTTCAGCATTTTTGCGGGCCGGGTAGTCACAATCAATGCTTCGTTCAGGGCATTTCCCAGAAAGGTACTGCCATTGGAAAGCGCGATTCTCATTCGCTCTTCAACAGAAAATCCGGAGGCCAGTTTTTGTACATATTCCAGCGCTTCGTACGGTTCAAGATCCGCAAGAAACCCTACCTCCCCGCAGTTAATACCTATTACCGGGACAGGCCGGTCCATCTGCTGGATCGTGCGGAGGATGGTGCCATCCCCTCCGACGACGATTACGACAGCTGCATCCGCGTCGTGCAGGGAGCACCCGGTACTGCCGAGATATTGTGCGGTATCGGAATCGAACACAACATCGGATCCCTGTTTTTCAAGAACCGTCTTGATCTTTTCAGCAAAAGCAAGGGCATCCCGGTTGTCAATCCGTGAAACAAGCAGAATCCTCATGGTAATCACCGCAGATACTCAATCACTTTATGGTGCAGCACGCCATTTGTTGCTACAAGACAACGTCCGATCGTAACCTCGTTGGGAAAACGTATCGATTTACCTTCGAGATCCGTGACTTTTCCGCCAGCTTCGGCACAGACAAGCATCCCTGCGGCGGCATCTGTTACTCTGAGGGTTCCCCGCAGATCGACAAATCCGTCGATTCTTCCGCACCCGATATAACAGAGTTCCAGCGCAGATGCGCCCAGGAGACGCCATCGTCGTATCTTTTGCCCAAGCTCCATCATACGGGTCGTATCAAATTTTCTCCCGTACACACTCATCGCACACTGGTCCAGCCGGGAAACATCTGATACTTGTATGGATTTGCCATCGCATCGCGCGTATTTTCCTTTTATTGCCGTAAATGTTTCACCACTGGCAAGGTTGCGGACAAACGCCTGCCGGATCACTCCTTTTTCAGCATATGCAATAGAGAGAGCATAGAATGGGATCCCGGTTACAGCATTGAATGTCCCGTCAACGGGATCAAGAAAGATAGTGCCACTGTCTCCCCCGAGCTCCATCTTTCCGGCCTCTTCACTGACAAGAAGAGAGCACAGGGGGTGTTCCTGTAAATACGTGATAATACAGTCCTCTGCCACCTGGTCAATCTTTTTTGTCGGTGTGAGATCAGCTCCCATCTTGACCGTCTCACCTCCCATAGGAGTCCCCACAAGATCACGGATACCCTGTTCTACCAGCTCTGCCATCTGATTACACGCGGAAAGGAACTCCACTGCTCTTACACTCCCATGGATTTACACGCTGTATTTATGTAATGCAATGGAGATAAATTACTACCGCGTTTACGATATGTGGTTATTTAAGATGTGAGTGAATGGTATGAAAGAACAGACGGAAATAGGAAAAATCAAAGAGGGACGTTATATTGTTATCGATGATGAGCCATGCAAGGTGCTTGGTATTGCCACATCAAAACCAGGAAAACATGGTGCCGCAAAGGCCCGTATCGACGCAGTTGGCATTTTTGACGGTGTAAAGCGATCCATCGTCCAGCCCGTATCAGCAAAGGCATATGTTCCTATTGTAGAGCGCAAGAGCGGTCAGGTAATTTCCATAGTGGGAAATACAGCACAACTGATGGATATGAAAGATTTCTCAAACTTTGAAATTCCTATCCCTGAAGACAAGAAAGGGATTGTTGAGGTAGGTAAAGAGATCGTTTACATTGAATCCATGGGTAAGAAAAAGATCGACTGATAACTATGGTGTTTTTATGATATTCCCCCATTCGCTTTTTTCGCAGGGGAACAATAGTATGAATCCGCATCACTTTTAAAAATTTCATATTTTTCAGAGTTTCTCACGAATCCCTGCGTGAGCAAAAGATCAATATTTCCCTATATATTCTGCCGGAACCCGGATTTCGATATTATAAGAGTCGACAGACTGGACGTAGATAACGAAATAGTAATTTTTCCGGCCTTCAAAGAACTTTTCTTTCCAGGGACGGGGATCGGAAGAATCATCGCCACTGTCCGTATCGCTTTCCCATAATGTGGAATCAAGACCGCCGGGTGGGGTGATGGTCCGGACATTCCGGTTGGGATCGTCAGCGTCCATGACCTGGAGAGTAAAAGTGGGGTTGATTACGGAAAATGAACCCTGGATAACTGTTTTTGATATCCCGCTTCCTTCCGGACCTGTCACAGTTGAAGAACTCAGTTTCTGATCTTTTCCCCCCATTTTTCCCGCAGGTTCGACACTATACCAGATCTCCCAGTAAGGAAATGGCATATGCATTACCTGTGTAGTAGCACTATACTGCCCGGAAACCTTGGCAAAGAGGACCCTGCTGGTGTTACGACTGACACTGTCAATTCTTGTTCCATTGGGAAGTGACTGGTTCAATGAAATACCATAGGATGAAGGATCAACAAATTCTACTTTTTTTACGGTATTATCCCACGTGGGAATGGTTGTCGGTGCAGGTGGTGTTGCAGCAGTCACGGGAATTGAAAGGTGGTTCCCCCCGGCGGATATGGTAACTGCCACAGGGTTTATTGTCTCGATAGTGGTCGGAAAAGAAAGACCGGTATTTATAGGTTGTCCGGTAGCAATCGGCTTAATCACTAGTGCTACGATAAGTATCAAGGCCAATGCTCCAACCGCATACATAACAGCTTTTTTATCCATACCAGAACTGTAAAAATATTTCAGGCTCCTTACATAAATACCCCATACCGGGAAAAAATGAGAATATCAGGGAATATTTTAAAAAAAATGTATTATCCCTAAACGACCAACTTTTAGCGCAAAAAAAAACTTGGAGGTTTCTTTGTCTATAATTATGTGAAATTTCACTGAAAAAACCTCAAAAATCGGAAAAAAACATAGTCTGTGAGAAGAATGTATATATACTATGAGATCATTTAGTCAAATAGGGACGTTGGTTTATCCACTGTCCACTTCAAAACTAAGGTGAATTCATGAGTTCCAGGAAACTTAATGATGAAGGGTTCACCGGCCTTGAGGCAGCGATTGTGCTTATCGCATTCGTTGTCGTCGCGGCGGTGTTCTCATATGTCGTTCTCGGCGCCGGGTTCTTTACAACCCAGAAGGCCCAGGAGACCGTGTACAAAGGTGTTGAACAGTCAACTGCAAACATCCAGATGATAGGTAACGTCTACGGACTATCCACAGATAATGTCGGCATTACCAATGTCACATTCGTCATTGGTCTCGCCCCAGGTGCATCGGCAATTGATTTGACAATGATGAAGATTGTCTTCTCCACGCCAACCACTGCCCCGATAATCCTCACACAAGGCACTACTGATTATAACCTGACAAGTTTTACCACTAAAGTAGGTACCACAGCAAAAACTTCAATGAATCCCAACGATCAGGTAGAGATTGCTTTTTCAACAGCCGCGGTTCCGGCAAATACCAGAATGACCATTGAACTGAGACCATCTGTTGGTGCTGCATTACCATTCTCAAAGACAGCTCCTGCAACGATTGCAAACACTAATATTCTCTACTAATCTTACCTTTTTTTAATTCCCGGCAGATTCTGCGATCTTTCATTTCATGGAAATCAATGGCAGGATGCATGCCCGACATCATGATTCCTTCCTGAATATTTCTGTTACATGAATGCCGGACCTATCATTTACCTGCCTGAAGAACAAGAGTTTTACCCCCTATAATCACAAAATTCATTGAACTTTTCCGTGCCTGATTGGTATTTTTTTTGTATTCAGGAACAATTATTAAATTTAACTTCAAAATGTAAGTATTTCAGGAGATTTCACACCAATGGAACAAAATACGTCCGATGCATTTACCGGTCTTGAGGCAGCGATTGTGCTAATTGCATTCGTTGTCGTTGCAGCAGTATTTTCCTATGTAGTTCTCGGCGCAGGATTCTTTACAACCCAGAAGGCCCAGGAAGCGGTGTATAAAAGTGTCGAGCAGTCAACGTCCAACCTCCTGTTGATAGGTAACGTCTACGGACTCTCAACAGATAATGTTACCATTACCGAGATAAGATTCTCCATTGGTCTTGCCCCGGGTGCATCAGATACAGATTTGACAAAATTAAAGGTTGTCTTCTCCACACCAAGTACTACACCGGTAATCCTCATCCAGGGTAGTACTTCCAGCCAAACGGTTTTTACTGCCAAAGAAGGCGGTGCAGGTCCCAGTCTCAGTTCAATGACTCAAAACCAGCAAAGCGAAATTGTTTTCAACGTTACACCGGTGCCCGTTAATACAAAGATAAATATTGAGATCAGACCTGGTGTCGGTGCTGCATTACCCTTCTCAAAGACCACACCTGCAACGATTACCACGACTAACGTGCTCTCCTGAAGGTATTTTTTTAATTTTTTGATAAATTCTGATTTATTTTGAGAGGAATGGTGTCTATCCGTCTTATCCAGGTTATATCAACGGGAATACTTCATTTCCAGCATATTGTCAAAACAGAGGTTGATAATCCTCCTGCTGCATAGTTAAGGTTATTCTATACCAGGGGGAGATAATTTGGGCAAAGCATCGAAATTACCGGAAGGAGGGGTCTTGAGATAGATCGTTTCAATTTTTCTGATTTTCGCAATTTCCGCAATTACCAGGTACATGTGTATTATTGCGAGATCTACATCATCTTTTGATATACGCCCGTGCAGTCCTTTTGTTTTTTCACGGGTGTGATCAGACTTTGCAAAAATATATGCCATTTCTGATTCCAGCATCGAAATAGCCGGATCATTTTTTGAGTTCTGTTCGATATAGGAAAAAATCCGGTTGAGATACTGGTGAGGTTCGATATTCCGTTCGCGGCCCTTCTTATCCAGGTAGATTTTTTCCCCAGCGGGAACGATAGTATCGGCAACAATGACCAGAATTTTCTGAACAGCGGCAAGAGCTTGTGAAAACGACTCCGGATCATAATATTTCATCCTCTCGTTTATTGCCAAAAGCTGTTCACCTGCCCGTGGGCAGTTCTCCCGGATAAATTTATCTGCAGCAAGTCGTGTCTCTTCAAAGATATCCTCAGCAAAATCCCCGACAGAAAGCGATATGTTGACTTCTGTCACATAATTATGGATGGTGGTCTTGAGACGTTCAAAATCATTGACCAGCTCATGATGCTTATTCAGGATCTGTATTTTCTGGCTTTCATTTGCTCCTAATTTTGATACGGATTCGATTTTTGTGGAATTGATATAGGATTCAAGGTGAGGAAGACCTATAGAGTGGGGTCTGTGCGTTTTTCCGTCCCTTATCACCGGGCGGTCATTCGTGTAATATTTTTTACAGGAACCCAGATCATTCGGATCGAATACTACGGGATAGCCCATTATCTCATAGTCCAGCCATTTCTGGGCATCAGAATCATGCAACATACGGGCCAGTCGTTTTGCTTTCATTAAAATCTGCGATATGGGTAACTGGTTGATTTCCAAATCTTCAAGAATGACATTTGATAATTCTTTTGCCAGTCTCAGGCTCGAAGTCTGATAATCGTCCATAACCATTTTTTAGTTCTTCTCCCATGTTAGAATTTTTTAATTTATATACATAGGTTCTCATCATCAGGGACTATAATTCTATGGATATATCGTCCCGTTCGTACCCACCGTGAGGGTAATTTTCCTGGTCATACATGGTGGACAGTTGGCATGGTTTATAAAAAACCAGGTCTCACCAGGGAGCATTATCCTTGTGATGGGACTTCTATGCAAAGGTGCCGGTAAAAGAAAATACGTCATGGTTCATCCGGCTGTTCGGTCAAAGATGCTGGTCCCTGTGAAGGTTCCGGGGATATTCTTAGCAGGGAGAATCTTTTTTCATTTTCTCATAAATACAGATTAATGCAATGTGATCCTGTACCTGCGAAAAGCACCTGCTAGGGGAAAACACGAAAAAAAGTTCCAGAACTATTTTTTCATTCGTTTTCTGCCCGTCAGCTCTTCTTTTCTCATGGTATAGAGGAAAAAATTATTACACACATTGAACAATAATAGTGTTGTTTGTTATTTAGCCTGTCAAATTTTTTTCTTTTCTGTTATAACCATTAATTATTGTAATTTTCTTATCAAAATGTTTAATAGTAATGAATGGAATATAACATTTAGATACATCATGGCGGTAAACCAGTCCCAGGTCGACCATATTATTACTGCCGCATCAGAAGATGATCCGGAAGTCAAACTCCAGAGCCTGGAGCGTGAAGTTGACCTTATCAAAACCTCTATCAAGCGTCTTCTTATGGACATCCGTGAGCGGATGAACGAACTGGAAAACCCGTTTACCTTAGACGCTTCCGGAACAGCTGGAGTCCCGGCAAGCCCATCGGCAGCAATAACCGAAGCTGAAGAGGCCAGAAAATCTGCTCTGGAAGCACGGGAATCTGCTCTCAGTGCACGTGAATCACAGTTTGAGGCTTCCAAAGAAAAAATGGAGACCGGGATTAAAAAAGAAACTCAGCCAAATAAACCCGAACCGGTTTCCCCGTCACAGGAAGAAGGCAAACGAATGCTGGACGAACAGATGCTTGCAATTTTGAGATCCCAGGCAGGAATACCCCAGAAAACAGTGTATGTACCTCAGCCCCCCGCGGATCAGGCAAGTGAGAAACTCCGGCTTCAAAAAGTCTACAAACTCTTTAAGTGGACACAGCAGTCAGTCAAAAAAATCGGGCATGACCGGCTGGAAATTATTCTCGAGTCGTACCGGGCAATGGGATATATATCCAAAGAATCCTGCGATGAGATCCGGGAGATCTCACGACTTATGCCGGCAAATCTGGGTGAAGAGCACGAAATAGGTCCTGATGAGTTTGTCTCTGAGCTGTATACGTTGAACAGGATTCTTGCACCAACCGATACTTCCCTTGACCGTGACATGATTGAGGTGATGATGGAACAGCGCCAGAATATACCTGTCAGTCTGGTCAGAAACGGCGAGGAAAGAATCGGTCTTCCACGGGTTTCCATGAGTGAGAAAAAGTCTTCCATGAAGAAAGAAAAAGATGAAGAATGGATGAATTTACCAGACAGGATCTAAACAGATGTCTGCTGAAACAATTACTACAGCCTTGTTTTTGATCACAGCAGTGGTCGCATCGGCAGTACTGATAAATGCTGTATACCCGATTATATCCAATATGGCAGGAACGTTTTCTTCGACCACGCATGAATCTGACATAAGGATCCGTACGGATTTTAAAATTATTGCCACCTACGCTTCCCAGTCAGCAGGCACCGCCCAGGTGTGGATGAAAAATATTGGTTCAGAACGATTATCGCTCGCTCAGATTCAACAGGCTGATGTCTTTTGTGGTGCAGTCGGCAGTTTTGATCATCTTGCACATACCGGTGGCATTTTGGGTAATAACCAATGGATTGAAGATTTCAGCGTTCCGGAATATGATCAGAATAATAACCAGTTCTGGGATCCCGGGGAAACCCTGAAGATAACTGCAAAGACGACTATCCCCGCTCCGGGAAGTAAGGTCACCTTCCAGTATGCATTATCAAACGGCAACTGGCGATCAATCGAATTTACTGCGAGCTGATATACTATGGCCGTTGCTGAAATTATCGGGGCAGCGGTGGGAATAGTATTACTCATTATTGTGGCATACGTAGTAGTGGGAAGCACCCTTACCGCAGCTGAAACAGTGGCAAATGCCCAAAAAGATCTTACCCTCCGGCATGAAGCCCGCTTACAGACAAGTTTTGTCATCACGGATCGAAATCAAAGCGGAGCCGTCATCAATATCAGTATCACCAATACAGGAACCGAGGTAATCAATGATTTTTCACATATGGTAGTATTAACCCACACACAAGGCGATGTACAGGGATACCGGGATCTGACCTATGACAGTACCAGCTGCGGGATAGACGGGACATGGTGTGTTCCCGGAGAATTAGGAATTGTCCCGGATACCATTCATCCCAACGAGCTGGATCCCGGCGAGAAGATGTGGATCATGGCAACATCGCCTCCGGGTTCTTCTCCGGACTGGTGTCAGGTTACCACAGGCAACGGGGTTTATGCGACTGCGTATTTATAATATAAGGAGAAGGTTCTGATGGCAAACATTTCTGATCTGATGGGGGGGGAAGACAGGCGGATATTATCGACGGGTAACTCCGAACTGGATAAAAAAATTGCTGATGGCCTGCCCCTTGAATCCCTCACCCTTATTGAGGGGGAAAATGATACCGGGAAAAGTGTACTTACCCAGCAGATCATCTCCGGTGCAATGAAGCAGGGGATGTCTGTCGATCTTTTCACAACGGAGAATACCAGCAAGAGTTTTATCAAGCAGATGGAGTCCATGAGCCTTGACATCTCGGAATATTTTGCCTGGGGCTATCTCAAAATTTTTCCCCTCCATGTAGTCGGTTTTGAGTGGAAAAAAGAAGAGATGGTAGGCATCCTCGCACGCCTTATCAACCATATCCGGAAAAGCAAATCCCAGGTAATAATTGTAGATTCGCTTACCCTTTTTACGGAGTATGCGGAAACCGATCATATCCTCACGTTTTTTACGAACTGCAAATCCCTTGTCGATCACGGCAAGACGATCCTGATTACTTTGCATACGTATGCGTTTGAGGAAGACACCCTC
Source organism: uncultured Methanoregula sp. (assembly GCA_964457995.1). GTDB lineage: Archaea > Halobacteriota > Methanomicrobia > Methanomicrobiales > Methanospirillaceae > Methanoregula. The sequence continues at coordinate 11,737 of CAYWHL010000012.1, forward strand.
GTACGGATACGCTCAATCTGCGATGCCCACCTGAACATGAAAAAAGCCCTCGTCGGAAACAAATATGTCATGGTGATGGAAGTTATCAAGGTCCGGGGTGCTCATAAAACCACCGGAAATGTTGTCAGTTTCGAAGTCCATCCCGGTTATGGTATGAAAGTCATCCCGATGAGTTTTGCGAAGGTCTGATATGAGTACACTGTCAATTGCCGTCAATCTCCCCTTCAAGCAGGAGATCGTTGATTCAAGCGTCGATTTTTATACCGATATTGAGTCCAGTCCCCTCTACAAAATGCTGCCGGCAAACGCCAAAGTGTATGTGAAAAACAGCCCCCATCTCCTTGAATACCTCCATACGTTTCCGGTAAATACCTACGGAATTCCTCTCTTCCTCTCGGAATTAAAAAAAGATCTCCGCACCATGGAAAGCCCCAATATCATTTATCCGGTCAATGATACCACATTTATCCATATTCTTCCTGACCCGGATGACGTGAGGAACTTTTACATCCCCATCGAACCCTCGTTTCTGCACAGCGTGAACCAACTGCTCCCGGTTATTGAGACCAAACTCATTGACCTGATAGACGGGCTCGAAGATGATCCTATCAGCGATAAGGAGCGGGCTGAAGTGATACGGAAAATGCTTGCATCCGTTGCCGTGATCCTGCCAAAAGGAACGGATCTGGCAATGCTTACCGGTGGAGATGCCAGCCAGCAGGATTTCAAATCAAAAATCACAACATTTTTAAGCACTGATTTCACTGCGCAGAAAAAAATGAAGGACACCAAAAAGAAGCACCAGGCTCCACTGACTCCTGATGGTAAGGTAATTCTCACGGATGAAGAATACCGGGCAATCGAATACCTGCTGATCCGGGATAAGATCGATATGGGCGTGCTGAAACCTTTCCTGTCTGACCCATACATTGAAGATATATCCTGTGATGGTGTTGGTCCGATTTTCATAGAACATAAGATTTTCAAAGGGCTCAAATCGGTGATAGAATTCAAAGTCTCCAGTGAGCTGGATGAATTTGTCGTGAAGGTGGCAGAACGGATCAAGCGTCCTATCACATACAGGAGTCCTATTGTTGATGCCACCCTGCCCGATGGTTCCCGTATCAACATCGTTTATGGAACTGCTATCAGCCGGCACGGGAGTAATTTCAGCATCCGTAAAGTGAACGAAGTGCCGTTGAGCATCCTCAATATTATTGACAGCAATGGTCTTGACTACCTGGCAGCCGCATATATCTGGATCTGCGTGGAGTACGGGATGTCACTCTTCGTTTCGGGAGAAACCGCAAGCGGGAAGACCACTCTCCTGAATGCAATCACGGCATTTATTCCCCCTGAAAATAAAATAGTTACTATCGAGGATACACCTGAACTGAATGTACCGCACCGGAACTGGATTCGGGAAGTGGCACTTGCAAAGGGGAAAGGAGAGGGAACGGGGGGTTCGGCCGCTGGCGGAGAAGTGACCATGTTTGACCTGCTCAAGGCTGCCCTGCGTCAGCGTCCCAACCAGATTCTTGTCGGTGAGATCCGGGGTGTTGAAGGATCCGTTGCGTTCGGTGCCATGCAGACCGGTCACCCGGTGATGAGTACATTCCATGCAGCATCGGTGGAAAAACTCATCCAGCGTCTTTGCGGAGACCCGATCAATATTCCCAAGACCTATGTGGATAACCTCAACCTGGTGATCATCCAGAGTGCCGTCAAACGACCGGATGGTCAGTTGGTGAGGAGGATGATCAGCTGTAACGAACTGGTAGGTTTCAACCCGGAAACCCAGGGATTTACGTTTGTGGAGATGTTCACCTGGGAACCGATCACAGATACGTTCATCTGGTCGGGGAAGGGCAGCTCCTATTTACTTGAAAATAAAATCGCCACCATGCTCGGTATGCCCGAGAACAAAAAATCAGAAATCTATCTTGAAGTAGAAAAGCGGGCAAAAATTCTGGAGAGGCTTCACAAAGCGGGATACACCAAGTTCTGGGACTTATTCACCATGATGACGAAGATCAAGAAACAGGGTCTCTTAAAGATAGGGTCCTGATATGGTTGAAATTACACCGGATCAGGATAAAAAACCAGAAGGCCGTGAAATCCCGTTTACCTCTCAGATAAAGGGATTAAAAGAGAGAATCTCGCAGGTTACCGAAGACAGGAAAATGGGGGCCGATCTCCTCTTTTTGAACACGTATATGGCATCGCTTGCCATGGCAAATGCGTCCAGACCGGAGATCTTTGGGTATGCGTCAAACCGTAAGGAGTACATCTCAGCGAAGTATATTACAAAAGTGGACATGTTTGTAAAAAAATGGAATTACAGTTATTCCGAAGCCCTAGGGATAGTGGCTGACAGGACACATAATACCAACCTTAAAAGTATGTTGAACCGGTACGCAAATGCAATAGACTCGGGGGTCCCTGATGATGATTTCTTAAAAAATGAACTTTCTACGGTCAGAAGCGTGTACCGCAGCCAGGTCGAGCAGGGACTCGAGATGCTCAAAAAATGGGGAGATGCATATATTGCCATGCTCCTTTCAGGGACGGTTATCTGCGTTACTATTATGATCTCCATTGCTATCTATTCCCCGCAGGGCCTGGATGCCACCCTCAACATGGCCTATGCAATTGTTCTTACGATCTGTGTATTTGGCAATCTGCTTATGTATACATCAGTACCGGATGACCCGAAATCCCATGGGCTCACTGAAAAATCGTCAAAGGAACAGCAGACAATACATGCCATGGAGAGGATTATTGTACCCCTTACCATTGGTGCAGTTGTTGTAATGGCACTGATCGGGATTAATGCCGGGCTGATCTTTTTGCTGGCAGGAATCCTCATGGCGCCCCTTGGTATCATCGGTTTTATTGATGACAGTAATATTACTCTTCGGGACAACGATTTTTCTACCTTCATACGGAGTCTGGGAGCGATAATGGGGGGCCAGGGTACCACAGCCGTACATGCTCTTGCCACTATTGATAAAAAGTCTCTCACCTCCCTCGAACCTCTTGTGAATGCAGTGTACTCCCAGATGAACCTTGGCCTTGATAACAAACAGATCTGGGGTAAATTCATCGGTGAATCGGGGAGCAACCTCATATATAAATATCTCAACATCTACCTTGACACCGTTATTATGGGAGGTCCCCCGGAACCGATCGGCACGGTTGTAGGATCTTCAGTGCTGGAACAGACACTCCTGCGGGAGAAAAAAGATATGCATGCACGAAGTTTTATCGTGCTCCTTGTACCAATGCACATGGCAATGGTAGGTATCTTTGTTGTTCTTTTCCGCATAATGTTAACTTTGACCGGCTCTGTCTCGGCAATGATGGCAAAATTTGAGGCAACAACTGCTGCTTCAGGCGGTATAAGCGTGGGAGGGGTGTCGGCAGGAAGTGCCCTCGGCGGAATGTCGATGTTTACCAACTTCCCCGAAAAAGAGATGGGCAACTTTGTGGTAATGTCTCTTACGATCATCACCCTGTCTAATATACTCGCCGCAAGGATTGTCGGGGGTGGGGATCGGTATATGTTTTATTTCTACGCAGCGATATTCTGTACACTGACAGGACTAATACTATTGATCGCTCCCATCGGAGTTAACCTGTTCTTCAGCCCAGAGGGACTCTCCAATATGGGAAAAACAGTGACTGGAGCCTTAGGATTGTATCTTATATGAAAGAAAGTCTGCGCAGGGTCATCCTCTTTACCATGATCGTGATCATTGGCTCAGTCATGATACTGTTTGATGTCCCCTTGATCCTCATGATCCCGATGATCATAGCAGCAGGAATTGTCATACTATTTCTTCTCGGGGCGGTAACTGTTGCTGATATCAGGTCGGTTTTTTCCCAGAAAATATCACAAAAACCAAAAAAACCTAAAAAAATTGGCATTATACAGCGACTGGATGAAATGAAATTTTTTGAAAAAAAACCTGTGCACCCGGAACAAAAATCTGCATCTCCGCAGAGAAAGGAGGAGGCCAGGTCGGTCTTTTCTGAAAAAATATCACAAAAACCAAAAAAAATTGGCATAATACGGCGACTGAATGAGATGAAATTTTTTGAAAAAAAACCTGTGCAAACTCCAGAGCAAAAGAAGGAACTCCTGAAAAGCACGGTCATAAAGAATGGGGCGGTTTCTCACCTGCGTTTATTTATCTCATCTCTGGGTTCACTGGGAACGATTCTCAAAGAACGCAGCAAACATGAGAAAAAAGTGGAGCATATTAATGAGCTGCTCGATAAAACGGTCAGTGAAAAAGTCAAAGGCTCTGCACTTGCCAGTGCCGGTAATGGTGTCGATACCCGAATTCCTCTTCCCGTCAGCGGCGGGGCACTCGGGCAACAGGAACAGGTAAAAGACCAGGATCCTTTCCTGTCCCTTTCCGCTGATGAATTTGACGCAAGCCTTCTTGATGGTCTGGACGATCAGGACCCATTGCCATCATCATCCTCACTTCTGGGCATGTCCCCCACAGGACCAACTGGTGGATCCGGCCTGACAATCAATGAACCTGATATCCCAACGCCATCGCTGGATATCGGCTCGGTGGCGGGAGCCATCCTTAACGATAATGCAGACGGTCTTGAAGAATTCAAAGGTCTTGAAGGCGGAGAATTAATAGATCAGGACTTTGGGGATCTGGACAATCTGAACTTTGATGATGTTGATCTTGATGTTGATCTTGATGTTGATATTGAGGAAGAGACCCCCGCAGCCACCGGAAGTATGCCATCATTATCAGCCATCCCGGGCAAGGTACCATTATCTGATGCTGCCGCAACGGTGAAGACGGACTGGATTCCTTCCGATGCCCCCCAGGGTACAAATACTGCAGAGAACGAGATTTCCACCCATGATGAGATGGCATCATTTGCAGCAGGAGCTTCTGGCAGTGATGATGACCTGTTAAGCTCCCTCGCGTCTGATGTCAAGCACGTCAAAAAAGAAAAAAATACCAGCCTGTTAAGAGATTTAAAAGATTTCAAAGCCCCGGCAGATGACATTGAAAATGAATTAAAGGATATATGCCAGAAGATAAAGGCAGTCCGGAGTCCCGAAAAAAAAGCAGTCCCCGGGGCTAAGAGAATGAAATAAACCTGATAACCACCTTAGTATTCTGCAAAGAATACATCAGAGATTGAAAAGATCACCTTAGTGAGATGCATGAAAGAAGTTCCGGTTAAAATCCAGCACAACAACGAGTGGATTGTCGTTAAACTGGGTATCGGGGATGACCGGATACTACTCCCTGACCCCATCAATATAGAAATACCATTCAGGAAAGTTGACGATATCGCCGAAAAGAAAAATGTCCTCATTATTACTGTAAAAACCGATACGGAAACCGTTTATAAGATACTTTCTGTTGAGAAGGTCCTGCAGGTATTAAAAAAACTCATTCTCGGGTCGTGCAATGCTTACCGTCTTATGGCCTATTTCATGTCACCGGCCATCCGTGGCGGTGTGATGGTCAAGGATGCCCAGTGGGATAAAGGGAGCGTTGTTGTAGTCCGTACCGGGATCTGGTTTATATCCGCAACAAAACAGGTGTGCGTCCCGGTTAATGACGTTGCAGCCATTGAAATCACCAAACGGGATGTCCAGGGCAAACCCACTGACGTCATAAAAATCGATCACCTCGATTCAGGAGAGGTTTCCTCAAGTCTTGTACTCTGCCCGCTTTCTACCCTTCAGGTCCTCTACAATTACCTCAAGGAAACGACGAAGACCATGGACATGAAAGGAACTGAGCTGGACAGCATCGACCAGCAGGTTGCAATGCTCGTCTATTCCGGTATGGACTCTCATGCAATTGAAAATATGCTCAATATATCCCATAAACAACTGGATGGAATCTATGATAAGATCCTGAACCTTGATCTGGGTGAAGTTGTCACGATACGCAGAGAGATCCAGCTTACCACAAAAGGTGTACGATATATTTCTGATGCCACAAAATCCCAAACAAACTAGAATATCACCATTTTTAATTCCAATACTTCTTTATGGAATAATCTACCAAACAATTTACTGATCATCAATGGGCAAAATTCTGATTGTGGATGACACTCTCTTCATGAGAACCCTGTTAAAAAATATTCTGTTCTCCGGTGGACATACAATTGCAGGCGAAGCAGGGGATGGCGAGGATGGTATTGCAAAATATAAGGAGCTGAAGCCTGATCTCGTTACCATGGACATTGTAATGCCCAAGCTGAACGGGATTGAAGCATTAAAGGCGATTAAAGAGTTTGATCCAGCAGCGAAGATCGTCATGTGCACCGCAGTCGGTCAGGAACAGATGGTGAAACTTGCCATCAAGAGCGGTGCTAAAGGGTACATTATCAAACCCTTCCAGGCCCCAAAAGTTTTAGAAGAAGTCAAAAACGTCCTTGCATCCTGACAATTATGGTGAAAGTTCTCATTGTTGATGATTCCGTGTTCATGCGGACGGTCATACGGGATATACTGGCTAAAGATTCTGCCATAGAAATAGTGGGAACTGCATCAAATGGTCTTGAAGCACTCGAAAAGATACAGGTGCTCAGCCCGGACCTTATTACCCTTGATATCGAAATGCCGAAAATGAATGGTCTTGAGGTCTTAAAAGAACTACAAAAAATAAAGAAGTCTCCCAAAATCCTGATGCTGAGCTCCCTTACCTCAAAAGATGCTGAGATGACCCATGAGGCAATACGTCTCGGCGCTGATGATTTCATGCTAAAACCAAAAGATCTGCCGCATGTACGAAAGATCGCCGAAGAATTAATTTCCAAGATCAAGCATCTTTCTTCACGATCTTTATGGCATATCCCCCGCACACCCCCCTTACTGCCTGCAGGGTCTGCTGACCGGGTCGTGCTCATCGGGGCATCAGCAGGTGGACCCCAGCAGGTTGATGTACTGCTTTCCATGTTGTCGCCGGATCTTCCTGCAGGTGTTATCATCACCCAGCATATGCCCGTCGGTTTTACGGCACCTCTTGCAGAACGTTTCAACAGGATTGCAACTATGACAGTCAAAGAAACCCAAAACGGCGATCTGCTTGAAACGGGAAAAATTCTGCTGTCGAAAGCAGGTGTCCACACTATTGTTTCGGGTGCGATGGGAGAGAATGGCAGAACCTCAGGGCGCATTATTCATTCTAATTCACCCCCGGTTCATGGTGTAAGACCGGCTGTAGACAAGACATTTGAATCCGCCGCACAGGTGTTTGGAAAGAACACGGTGTCAGTCATTTTAAGTGGTATGGGAAATGACGCCGGTGAGGGCGCCCGCGCGATAAAACAGGCTGGTGGTGTGAGCTTAATATGTGATGAGCAGGATTGTCTGGTATACGGGATGGCACGATCTGCAATCAGGAATCACGCTGTTGATCAAGTCCTCTCCTTACATAAAATTGCAAAGGAGATAGAACGTGTAGTACTCCGCATGGAGGGAACCTGTGTCTGAATTTGAGGCTTATCGCGGGTTGTTTGTCGCAGAATCCCGGGAAAACCATGAAAATCTGGTAAAGAATCTGTTGCTTCTCGAACTGGGCTCATACCAGAACGCCATTGATGAAATCTTCCGATCGATTCACACCCTTAAAGGGGCTTCTGCATCAATGGGTTTTTCCACTATGGAACATCTCTGTCACACGATGGAAGACGTCTTCTCGCTCATCCGCAGCGGGACTGCGAGTATATCCCCGGATCTCGTTAACCTTCTCCTGACCTGTTCTGATCTTATCGAGCAGATGCTTGATGATATCGAATCCGGTGGAGATTCTTCATCCAAAAACCCGGATCGGGAGATCGCTGAACTCCGGCAATGGATTGAACAGCAGGGGGTCAAACCAAAAGAAAATCATGAAATTGTGGCTATCCCGACACAGGTTAAACAGCCTGAGGAAGGTCCGCAGCTCGTTGAGGAGGAATGGTGCCAGGAATTTGAGATGCGGATTACTGTTGCCCACGAATGCGTGATGAAGGATGTCCGGGCGATGCTTGCTCTTGGAAACTTAAAGGCCCTTGGAACTATCATTTCTGTTCATCCAACCCTTGAGGCTATTGATGAGGGAAACTTTGATGGTACACTCCAGCTTGTTATCGCAAGTGACTCCGGTGAGGAGGCATTAAAAACCGTTGCATCCGGAACCGAGATTGCCGATGTCGAGATCCGGGTTCTGCAGAAGCAGGAGATCCCGGCTCCTGACATTCTACCCGAAACAATACCCGAAACAATACCTGAAACAATACCTGACATTCTACCCGAAACAATACCTGAAACAATACCCGAAACAATACCCGAAACTATACCCGAAACAATACCCGAAACTATACCCGAAACAACAAAAGCGGTCGATCCGGATAAAAAACAATCGTCATCAGGTGATAAAA
>CAYWHL010000012.1:20260-25124 GCA_964457995.1 uncultured Methanoregula sp.
GAAACAACAAAAGCGGTCGATCCGGATAAAAAACAATCGTCATCAGGTGATAAAACCCGGGAGATTAAAAATCTCAGGGTCGATATCCATCAGCTCGACCACATCATGAACCTTGTCGAAGATCTTGTCATTAACCGGGGCAGGCTGAAGCAGATTTCAGAAAAGCATAAAATAAAGGAGATGGATGAGGCGATAAGTATGGTTGACCGATCCGTCTCTGAACTCCAGAACCAGATGATGATCATCAGGATGATCCCCTTAAATCACATCTTCAACCGCCTGCCAAGAGTTGTCCGCGATGCCGCCCAGTATGACAACAAGGAAGTCGAGTTTGTTATAGAAGGAGGAGAAACCGAGCTTGACCGGAGTGTGATGGACGGGCTCAATGACCCGCTTCTTCACCTGATAAGGAATGCTGTTAACCATGGCATTGAACTTCCTGATATCCGCAAAAAAGCCGGGAAGACACAGAAAGGTTACATAAAGCTGTCAGCTCACCGTGACCGTGATAATGTAATCATAGAACTCGTTGATGACGGTGCTGGTATCAATGTTGACAAAGTCAAGGCAAAGGCAATAGAAAAGGAACTGATCACCAGAGAAGAGGCTGAAACATTTACCGAAGACGAGGCAATGGAACTATTATTTCTGCCAGGTTTTTCAACGGCCGATAAAATATCTGACATCAGTGGAAGGGGAGTCGGGCTCGATGTGGTCAAAAAATCGATTGAAGCATTGAAAGGTACAATCCGGGTGGAAACAACCCAGGGTAAAGGAAGCCGGTTTGAACTTTTACTCCCGCCAACAATGGCCATTGTCGATGTAATGATAGTCAGCATCAATGGAAGACGGCTTGGTATTCCTATCAGCAGCATCGTTGAAGTTGCAAATTTCAGGAAGGAGACAACTCACCATATCGGAAAAGGTGAGGCGATCCTTCTGCGCAACGAGGTCCATCAGATCCTCCCGCTGACCGATCTGGTGGGAGCATCAGATTCCGCTGAGATCCTCATTGTTGTACAATACCAGAAACGGAAATATTGTATTCCGGTAGATCTCGTTGAAGGCAAGCAGGAAGTGGTTGTAAAGCCATTGAGTAGTTTTATCGGAAATACCAGGGGCGTGAGTGGTGTTACCATCCTCGGTGACGGTTATGTTATACCGGTGCTTGATGTGAACACCATCATCTAGGAGAAGATCATGAAATTATCTACAGTCCAGGCAGATGCAATTCAGGAACTTGGAAATATCGGGGCTGCACACGCAGCGACTACCCTTTCCCTGATGTTGGGCAGCACTATTGAGATGAGCGTTCCCGCCATCAAAGTGATAGACCTGTCACAACTGGGAACATACATGGGTGAAGAATCTGCAGCAATGGTGGCTTTTGAGCTCCAGGGTGAGATTGCCCATGGGGGGTATATCCTGTTTTATATCACGCGGGAATCAGCAGTCCGCATGACAAACACAATACTTGGCATAACGGAAATTAACCGCCCGCTGAGTGAGATGGACCAGAGTGCACTGCTTGAAGTAGGTAATATCATGGTCTCCGCCTTTCTTGATGCCACCGCGGAACTGCTCGGCATAATAATGCTTCCTTCCCCTCCGGCACTCACTATTGATATGGCACATGCTGTAATGCAGTCTCTCATTGCCCAGATGCAGGAAGAGACAAATGAAGTATTACTTTTCTCTACCGAACTTGTCTGCAAAGAATATAAAATAGACAGTGATATCATTATGATGCCCGAAAGAAGCACACTTCTCAGAATCATAGAACTTCTTGAAAACATGATAAAGGGTAGTTAATTTACCCAGATGCTGCCATGCCCGACTCGCAACCCCACAACGGTCAGACAATAATGATTGGTATTGGAGAATACCGGGTCGGTTCTTTCCCGATGATGACCATTGGCCTTGGTTCCTGCATCGGGCTTACGTTGTTTGATCCAAATCTCAACCTCGGGGCCATGGTGCATATCATGCTGCCTGAAAGTGCCGGCAGAAAGGACCGGCCGGGAAAATATGCGGATACTGCCGTTCTACTTCTTGTAAATGAGCTTAATGCTCTTGGTTGCAAGAACCGGTCCGTCATTGCAAAGATAATAGGCGGCGCGTCCATGTTTGAGTATTTTGGCACAAATCTCAATATTGGTGAAAGAAATGCCCAAAAAGTCAGGGTTCTTTTAAAAGAGTGCCATATCCAGCTGGAAGCAGAGGATGTTGGTGGCAAATTTGGCCGATCCGTCACATTTCTGCCTGCCAATGGGGGCAAGGTGACTGTCCGCAGAGCCGATGGGACATCAACCGATCTCTGATATCACCACAGCTCTCACAGTTCATGCTTAAGCGACGTCCTCCTGAGTTCCCTTTCACAATACTGGTCAATAGAGTCAAGAAGTGCCCTTCTTGCTTTTTTAACGTGCATCTTTTCATTCGAGAAAAAATCAGAGGCGATGTACCGGAGTGTGGTTGCATAATATTGCAAATGAGGAAATTCTTTCTCGAATTCCGCAATACGATTAAGCCCGTCCTTTGTTTCGCCATTGAGAAGATCAAAGGCAATGTCAAAAAGGTAGATCGTATGGACTGGCATGCCTTTTGAATTCGCCAGCTTTCTGAAACTGTGATAAGTAATCTTTTTTTTCGTAAGGAGAGAGAATTTCAGCCCGAGGTAAATCGGTTCGAGTTTGTCGGGATACTGCCTGATAAGGTGGTTTAGTACACCTGCAGCACCACCGGCATCACGCTTATCAAGGTAGTAATAATACATCACCCGAAGAAAATGATAATCATTATAAAACCGCGCTGAACTTATATCCAGCAACCGTTTCCTCATCTCAGAGTTGTGTACAGTTGCAGTATTCTCCAATCCGACTTCAATGAACCATCGCTCACTGGGGAACCATTCAAGTCCCAAAAATATCATCTGCCAGAAGATCTTTTCAAGGAATGACGGGTCATCCAGTTTGAGTTGCTTTATCGTGTTTACCGGTGCCTGGAGATGTGCGAGGTTCAGTATTGTTTCCCGGGAGAGCAGTTCCATTTCACCAGGGCGCTGGTTATTCTCCGATGTATCATCTTTCATGAACTCGCGAAGGGAGAGCGAATAATAGCAGTATGCAACAGCAGTTCCGATCTTGGCATCCAGATTGCTGTAGTTTTTCAGGTAGTCGATGGCATGTATATAGTCCCCGACTTTTAATAATTTCAGACCCACGACAATATTGATCCCGGTTTCTGCGTCTTTTTTCTTTTTGAAGCGAAGGGCATTGTGGATGACCCTTTTTATATATTCAAAATCACCGCTGTTCTGGCTTGCATCCAGCACGTTAAACGTTATCTGATCAATAAATTCGTCATGAGATTCATCGGGGATTTCAGGGAAAGAATTCTCGAGTGCAGATATTACATGTCCGTAAAATACCGGGAGATTAGAGTCTACTTTTTCTGTATTACGTTCAATATACCCAAAAAAATCTTTTTTCAATAGGTTCAGCTTTTCATAGATAATGGCATCCGAAAGTCTCTCTCCCCGCATACAGGAAAAATGGCATGTTTAAATATTAAAAGGTATGACAGGCGATTTTATTTTTCGGGTCTTTTTGATCAGCGGAAAATATCGTTGAACAGAACAACAAACAGAAACTGCTGCCATACTGGATATTTAAGCCTTGAAAAGCGCGCGTTCTCTCATATATCAAGGGAACGCGGGGATTCCGGCCAACCATCGTCCCGGTCAGCTGATCACAGCACGATACATTGAACCTTAACCGGTGCACTACAGGACGCAGCCCGGGGCAGATGCCGCCGGCAGATGAATAACAGTTGTAGTGTATATCAGGTAAAAATCACCGGGGAATGGAATTCATGCAGCTGATTGCCGGAGAAATTAATTACTCCGCACGATATGTATCATAATAATTCCTCGGCGTCTCAAGACTTATGTAGTAAGAATCGATATTTTCCGCGCTGATAATCATATACATATCAGTGTTTGAAGACTGGACGATCTTGTACGATCTTCCCCCTCTCAGTATCTCCTCTCCCTCAATGATACCTCCGGTATCTGCATAGCACAGTGCCATACGAAAGATCCCATACTGGGGATGGTTTTCTGCAACGACTGTTGTATTAATCAGCCAGACAGAATAGGGTACGGAAAATACCCGGGTCAGGCCTCCCCGGGAATTTTCAACAAAGGCAAACGGCACCCACTCCTGGGCCCGCCAGGGTATTTCCGAGCAACCGAAGGTCTCCATATTATCCGGGAGTTTATAGAGCGGGTAGGAAAATGGTTTGTCTGTGTAGAGAATACGATAGGGGGGCGCGTCAGGTTTCGGCAGGAACGGGGTTACACCAGGAACAGGTTCAATGGACGAGGTTGTCGTTTGGACAGGGCTCTGGGATTGTAGTGCCGTTACCTCAGGCTGAGATGGATTTTCTAAAGAGACCTGTTGCATGGACAAGTACTGGGGATTTGCTATAACCGCCACGAGAATTACAATAGCTATACCTGAAATCAGGGCGAGAATATCACCAGAGTCCACATACAATACTAAAGCAATATGCTATAAAAACCTGCATACGACTCTCTCATCTAATCTGTGAGATTGATAACCTCGGAATAGTCGGGCACGGTCGCAGTTTCATGCTGGATTGCTGAAATGTCCTAAAATTTTAATGGAAAAAACAATATAGGCTCATTGTGAAGGCAGAAACGATATTTATTATAGGATACAGGTATAAATAGAAAAAATGATCAGGTGGTAAAATTCCAATCGTTACCTTTTCTCACCATAAAGGAGGTACAGGCAAGACCACATGCTGCCTGAATATTGCCGGCTTTTGTCAGCAGGCC
>CAYWHL010000013.1:0-24872 GCA_964457995.1 uncultured Methanoregula sp.
CAGAATAAAACCGATGACAAGCGAAATGACTATGGGAAGGAGAAGGTCTTCAAACGACATAAAAGAAGGTGGAACCTTGTCTAGTTTGAGCTTATTTATCCGATGTTTTTCCTCTGCCAAGATACTGCTTTACTTTTTCCTTTACGTTTTGTTCCAAACCGGCAATAGTGCGGATGTCCCGTATCGCATCGACACGGTCAATCAAAATCTCACCTTCAGGCTTAATACCAAGATTGTTCAAAAATGCTGAAATAACCTTGGTGGTGCAGGTGAAATTTTCCTTGCCTTTCCTTCCCGCGACAGAAAAAATCAATCCGTGTTGTCCTTTCGGCCCACCAGATAATACCCTCTCTGCATGGTACGCCTGACATCTGTCGAGTACCAGCTTGAGCCCCCCGGGAACGGTATTCGTATAGACAGGTGAGCACACAACAAGAAGTGATGCTGCTCTTATAGCACCGATAATACCTGTCATATCATCATCAAAAACACAGGATCCGGTATTGTAACACTGGTAGCATCCGATGCAACACCGTATATCCATATCATGAGGGTATATCACCTGGGCGGTCCTGCCGAGTTGATGCGCTGCATCTACCGCCCAGCTGGCAAGGATACTGCAGTTACCATTTGCCCGGGGGCTGCCCTGGATTACAACAAGGTCCGATACTGAAGCTGCCGGATGAACCGGTAATTTCTGCTGGTGATTCAGCATAAAAACCATGGGGTTATTCCGAATCTCACGCTCCCATTCTTCTGCTTTCTGTATTGCCACTTTTTCTGCAGCAAGCGGAACAAGGGGGGAGTACTCGTATGAATTGGTTCGGAATACTGCAATCATCCGTTCTCCTCCGGTCACTGTAAGCGTAAACCGGACCATGCCAGGATACATGACTGAGAAGTCCTCGCTTTGTAGTGCAAGCGCGTACCTGGTACCTCCCGTACTGATATCACTGGTGCGAACAAGACTCCGGATGGGTTCCATCACGGGTACTCTAATAGCAGAGGAGAAAAATCCTGCGTTCAGGGAGATATTCATGATACATAGCAGCATTCCCTGGCAAGAGTATGTAGGTTTTCTATTGAGTTTGGCATTTCACCTAGCTACCTGAAGTCAGGGTCAGGACATTTCAGAGTATAAAAATCACACCCAGATCCGCTGAGATCGATACACTATGCTATCAGAAATTTCCCGGGCGAGGAAGGAACTCCACTCCATGAAACATGAGAGATCCAACATTGGCTCTGATTAACCAGAAGACCTCGCAAAAAACAATAAGGTGCGCCATCACAGTTTCTGGTAAATCTGTGGGGTGATACCCGTTTCCTTAATCCCTATTCCTTTGCGCATTGCAGCGCTGACACAGGAACGCAACCGCCTTCTTGAGTATCCCATTGAATGCCTCGCGAGTGTGATTAAGGAGATAGGATTCCGGTGTACATCGTGCGCGAAGTGCTGTACCCGGGCATTCAACGGGCATGTATTTCTGCTTGATCGTGATGTGACTGTGGTAAAAGCAATCGATCCTGCTGCTCTCGAACCTGCCCCGGATCCTGAATTCTGCGACCAGAACGGCATTTTCTACGTTTCCGGGTATGCATTACGGACACAGGATGATGAAGCCGGATCCTGCTGGTTTTTAAAAAACGGCAGGTGCCGGATTTATGACCGCCGTTTTACCATCTGCCGAATTTACCCGTATATGCTTCACCGCGAACCTGATGAATACGGGGACATTGACTGGCGGCAGTTCTCCGGGCTTGATCAGCATGGGGAGTATGGCGCTGTCATCTCTGATGACGAGAGCCTCGATCTCGCCCGCGAGACCAAGGAGTACGAAAATGCGTTCCTCATGCAGGAGATTCAGTTTCTCGAATTCATGCAGGAGTATTTCAGCCGTCACCGGCTCCGTCACGTGCAGAAAGTATACGATGACCAGATTAGGCGGTATAACCGGGGTGATGAGATCACCATTATGGTATATTATGATAGTCGTCTCGAGAAGTACCGGATACGGAAGTAAAACTTCATGAACTCATGTAAAACCTCCGGCCGCATTTTTTTAACTCAACCGTATTGACAGACAAACTTCAGGATCCAAGGTTAACGATATTTCATTTAAGTGCTCTGGCCACTATCAGTTAATTTTTTTCTCACATCACTCTGAAAGTTTTTTTTGTTAAGCAATGGGCAGTAATCCGTTCAGTTAATGGACCCGGTTCCAGAAAGTGGTTAAAACATTCCAGATCTTTTCGTGGAGCCGGATAATCCGATCGTCAATCTCTTTTTGAGTATGAACAGATGATCTGTCACGTTCATACAGTGAACGATTTATTTCGACCTGGATCCAGGGGATCCCCTTATGCCAGAAATGTGCGTTAGAAATAAAACCCCCGGAGAATGGATTGTTGATTGCCACCTCCCGGTCGAATGAGAACTCCTCTCTAAAAACACCCGCAAGCGTTGTGATCCACTCCGCTGAACAGGTAGCAATACTTCCTTTTCTGGCCCTGCCCCGTCGATCACCGTTGTTTCCAAGACAGATTAACGGGCGTGATTTGCCGGCATCCTTCTGATCGGGAGAGCCGTAAGGAAGCATCGAATGGCAGTCGAACGCAATCCTGACGGGATGCCGGTCGATGAGCTCATCGATTTGCTGGTGATAAGGAAAATAATGGGTCTTGAGAAGGTGATGGATGAGATGCATATCCGGCAACAGCCCGGGCCGGTAGACATTCCTGCCATCAATCGTCCTCACTTTGATAATCCCATCAGGATCGCGGGGGGGGAGGGGCAAGGGGGGGCGGTTGAGGTCGACAACCATTCGGGAGATGGGAGTGTCAATATAGGCTGCGACCCGGTCTTTAAATCCGAATACAATACGGGTAGAGGGATCGCAATAATGACAGAGTTCGTCGTTATCGAGCAGTAAAAGCGGACGGACGATATCAGGGACTTCTGTACCGCCGTGAGGGACTGATATCAGGAAAGGGTAGTGTTTTTTCACCATTTTTCAGCGGATGAACATATGCCGGGAGATTTTGTTAATATTTGGGTCTCTCCATCCTCTGCCTCATGTACAAAAAGAATAAATTAAACAGCGGTCTGCCCATCCAGCATATACACCATCCCAATGCCACCGGTATGTCTGCACCCTTGATCGGGTTACCTGAAGGATAGCAGGAGTAAGGGCGTATAACCGGCTCAGGTGATTTCCTCTGATGAGGGGGGATTACTTTACTATCACGATTAAATCACCATCGCTGGTTACTGTATAGCGTTGTAACAGGATATCATCATTCATTGCACAATCCCACCCAAATATTTCTTTTATTTTCTGCCGTATCTGAATGATTTTCCTGCTCTGGTTTGTCAATGATTTTTCCATCATTTCGGGTTGTGACAGCATAATTATAAAAAAGACTCCCGCGGGAATATGAGGATGTTGCAAACGAAGAGTGAAAGTGCAGGAGGCATGTAGTAAAAAGAAACATTCTATACACCTGTTTTATATTCTGAAAAAAGGTGCATTCAATCAAAAATCATATACTGGTTTTTCAAGCCGCAGGTTCTTTGCTTCCTTAACCCAGGTGATCCATCAGATAGTTGTGCAGGAACAGGTGCCTTGAAGACCTAATATACCCATCATTCTCCTGATATACATGGCTCAGTCACATGAAGATCCATTTATTAGCAAAAAGGCACCCCCTTTTTGTCTTCCGGATGCAGAGGGAAGCAGCATCTGCCTGGATAGTTTTTTGGGAAAATGGGTGGTGCTGTATTTTTACCCACGGGACAATACACCAGGTTGCACGATTGAGGCGATGCAGTTCAATGCTGCCCTTGAGAAATTTGCAGATCTCGGTGCCCAGGTAATTGGCGTAAGTGCTGATTCACCGCAGAGCCACCAGAAGTTTGCAAAGAAACATGACCTTTCCATTCTGCTCCTGTCGGATACGGACCACACGGTGCTCAAAGCCTACGACGCGTGGAAACCAAAGACTATATTTGGCAAAGAATTTTTCGGCACCCGGCGGGACACGTTCCTGATCGATCCCGAAGCTACGGTTGTAGCAGTCTGGCGTAATGTCAACCCGAAAGGTCATGCTGAAGAAGTAAAAGGGGTATTGCTTGAAAAAAGAAAAAAACAGTTTATTGATTGATTTTTAAGAGGGAAACACAGGTAACCATATTCAGCAGAGTGTTCTCTGTAGAGTTCGATTTCCTGTTTCGTCAATCTTATAACAGATTCTGCTGTTATGTTCCCGCGATATAAATGATTCATCCATACTCATGAATGTCTGGACTAAAGGAGCTACACCTTTTCTAGTCATCACTACAGTTGCCCGGGGGCTGCCAGAGAATTTATTGCATTACTGAGACTTTGAAGGTCGCCGCTGCCGGGTGGAAATATTGTATTTACCCTGACATTTTTTGCAGGGGATTACCACAGGATGAGTGCATGACGCCGTAATCTCCTTCTTTAACGATAGTTTGTGATAATCAGTTCATTGATATTGCCGCGACCGGAACCGTTACAGTTGATTATTCGTTTTGCAGGAACCCGTTCAATGGTGAAATCTGCGTAGAGCTCATCAAAGAATGAATCCCTCGGGTTTTCATTCCTGGGATCGGAATTGCTGAGCATAATTTTTGCACCTGTTTTATCAAGTTCTTTAAAAAAATCAGCCAGTCTGCACTGGTCCACATCAGAAAAACCATTCTTGGAATATGAGGTGAATAAAGAGGTAGTATTGAGAGGTCGGTATGGTGGATCTATATATACAAAGGTCTTATTATCAACAAATTTTTTACTTTCAGCAAAATCGCCCTGAACAATAGTTGTCTTTTTGAGTATCATGGCGACGTCGTTCAGATTATCTTTATTAAGAATTTGAGGATTTTTGTATCTCCCGAACGGTACATTGAATTCACCCTTCATATTTACTCTGAACAGCCCGTTGTAACAGGTACGGTTGAGAAAAATAGTCTCCGCGGCCCGTTCTTTCCAGTCAGCGATGTATTGGTTAACGTTGTGGTTTGGTTTTTTCCGATTGAATTCATCCCGCACGTGATAATAAAAGCGTTTTCTGTCTTCATCGTTTCTCAAAACGTATTCTGATTCGAGAAATTCCAATGCATCAATCAGTTTTTTTATCGATTTTTTTATCACATGATACGACAGAATAAGTTCTTCATTTACATCGAAAATGGTGCTATGGCTAAAAGGATATCGCAGGTTGAGATAGAAAAACACCGCTCCCCCGCCAACAAAAGGTTCAACATAATGTGTAATTTCCCCATTTTTCAGTTCTGATGGGAGGCGTTTGCTGACCTGTGCGAGTAACTGAGTTTTACCTCCTGCCCATTTTAAGAAGGGTCGTGCACGTTGTGCGAAATGCAAGTGTTTTGCCATATTCGGGAGATTTAATTACCCATTTCGTTGTATAGAGTTATCTTTTCTATTATTGGTATATAGCAAATTTCCAGAGAAATAAAAATCACACGCAATCTCCACAATACCTGAATAAAACCTAACGTTGAAATCCTCACATCAGTTCTGCAAACCGAAAATCAGGGGGGTTTTTGCATGAGCGATTTGAAGAAATACCAACAGAAAAAGAACTCCATTTTCCTGCATTGCTCATGATCGTTCTATCATATAGTGAAATTTCAAAAACTCCATACACCATGAACAACCCCATATTTTCCACTGGAGATTTCCGTCTTTTTTCTTAAATTTTCTTTTCAGGCTCATATGGACACTATATATAATGATCAAGTGGAATAGATGTAGTACTATTTCTCGTGCATATCCAATGAGCTGCAATAAAGCAAACCAACAAATATAACAATCGTGAATAACAGGCGTTTTGACCGATTGCGCTTTATATATCGTCCGTTCCAGTGGAAGAAAAGGGGTATAAAAGTATTATCATTTTGCCGGATTGTCTGACAAAACAAAATACTATGATAAAATCCCAAAAGCAGGATGCCGGCAGCAGAATCAGTACCATTATTTAACACCGGTATTCACCCCGATTTAAAGAAAAGAGCTTGCCTGATGAGGGTATTCCAATGGGAAGATTACAGTTTCTTATATTCATGAATTTCTGGGGATTGTAATTCATCACAGGCACGAAGTACAGAGACGGTGAGGATCCGGTTATTCGAAAACCGAAAGAAACAGAAAACGATGGACGGCAGGATTATACACCAGGAACTTTCCTCCTCACCAGAGAACAAAAATGACAGTAATAGATAGATATAAACTCCCGGTAAGTTTATACAATAAGAGTGTTTTTCTCACACTTTTATCGGCACGTAAACCCATCATTTCGTGTTTATTGATTGATTCTATAAAATTACCAGAGTTTCGTGCATCATGAAGAGTACCGATTGCACGCACCTTTCTGTGCGGGTCTCATACCGTCAAACAGTCCTTTCTGGTCGCTGCCAGTCGTCTTTATGAACGCAATTGGGAGGCCGGGTTTTTCCTGTATGGTTTTACCGTTACTCACCAAGGAAATCCCTGCAGAAATAGCCAACAGATATGTATGATGTGAAACGAATCTCTTTTAAAACCACCATGAAAACCCGCCGCTTTGTTAACCTGAAAGCTATCGCAGGAAATGCGATGAGGAAATATGGTTTTGAACCCATGTTTCCGGATTCCGTAATCCGGGAAGTTAATGCAATTAAGGTAATAACGCTTCCCGACAGCCAGAAAAATATCAAAGACCTGCGTATGCTCCTCTGGTCATCAATCGACAATCACGACTCCATGGACCTCGACCAGATGGAATTCTGCGAAAACGGAAAAAATGGTGAGATACTGATAAAGATTGCCATCGCAGACGTTGATGTTTACGTCCAAAAAAAATCACATACCGACCAGCATGCAGCCCATAATGGAACATCGGTCTACACCGGCATTGAAACCTTCCCCATGCTGCCCGATAAGCTCTCGAAAGGGATAACATCCCTTCTACCGGGCCAGAACCATATGGCGATTGTTATTGAATACGTGGTCCTTCCGAACGGCGATGTTCATCATGGTGATGTATTCAGGGCTGTTGTGTCCAATAAAGCAAAACTCATTTATGAAGAAGTCGGAGACTGGCTGGAGGGGTCTTCCCCGATACCCCAGGCTGTCCGGGACGTACCAGGGTTAATAGAACAACTTAACCTGCAAACCGAGGCGATCAAACGCCTGAAAAGAAGGCGGAGAGAACAGGGGGCGCTTGAATTAAACACTATTGAAGCCGAGGCGGTTGTGGAGGAGGGACTGGTGAGGGAACTTGTCATCCAGAGGCAGAATATGGCACGATGCCTGATAGAGGAGTTCATGATCGCCGCCAATGGAACCATGGTAAGCTACCTCGATAACGCCGGTATACCAATGATACAGCGTGTCGTTCGTGTTCCCAAATATTGGGATGAGATCGTCATTACTGCTGCGACATATGGTGAAACGCTGCCTGCTGAACCGGATGTAAAAGCACTCGCAAAATTTCTCATCAGGCAAAAAGCAGCAGATCCCGATCGTTTTCCGGATCTGTCACTTACCGTAATTAAACTCCTCGGGCCAGGAGAATACATTATGCTCGAACCAGGCAATGAGCCATATGGCCACTTCAGCCTCGCCGTTACTGATTACACACATGCCACTGCCCCGAACAGACGTTATGTTGATCTTATCAATCAACGGCTCATAAAGTCGGTCCTCGACCGGATGCCAAGCCCTTACACAAAGCAGGAACTTATCGACCTGTCCGCCTGGCTTTCAAGCAGGGAGAAGGGTTCAAAGAAGGTTGAACGCTTCATGCGTAAAGCCGCAGCCGCCGTGCTGCTTCGGGATATGAAAGGTAAAACCTTTGATGCACTGGTAACAGGTGCGTCAGAAAAGGGAACCTATGTCAGGCTCATCACACCACCTGCCGAGGGCCGGATCATGCAGGGCGAACGCGGTCTCAGAGTTGGTCAGAAGGTTCGCGTCCGCCTGTTAAAGACGGATCCATATAACGGTTACATCGACTTTGCATGCATCGGGAGGGAAAAAAAATAAAACCCTCCCTGTAGTAAATATTCGTGATCAGAGAGAAAGTGATGGTAAAAAATAATTCCGCGTTCATTACGCTCCTCCTGATTTCCTGCCTCATCCTCATGGTCGTTTGGTATAGTTTTTATTCGGGTGTTGTTTTTTGGATTATCTTCTCTTATTAATATCAGACAGCCTCATTATTCACTATATAATAAACTTGGATCCTTTCACTACCATGCTACCGAATGCAAGCAATAATTATACATGTACCTGCGAAAAAGAGACCGATGCGATCCAGAGATTTTTCCATCGCCCGTTTTTCCTGAGTGTTACTATTGGTATCCCTTTTTGTGTATTTAAGCTCCTTTTTGGCCTCACCGCTATCCGAAAAGGGGAGCCGGACAATCTTTTGCTGTGGGTCTTTGGGGTGCTGGTTATCGTCTGGGCAACTACCGATCTCCTGATGAATGCCGGGCGATCAGCACTTGATCTCCTTCACCACACAGCGTGGTTCGAATATTGCATAATCGCCCAGGCCGGGCGTATTTTCCAGAAGCCAATGGTTTTTCTTGCGATCGATACTCTGCTGACATTCGTGATCGTCTGTGCCATGCTCTGGTCGGGATGGATCACACAACTCACACCTTTTGAATCCTACCTGTGGTATGCTGCCACAACCATGAACCTGATCAGTCTCTCCCTGGTAACCGTTTACCATGAAATACAGACAGTATGATAACGCAGGAAAAACGAATAGTCCTGTCCTTACCATCTTCTGGCAGAAAAAAGACAATGCGTTCAATACAATTCACCGTAAAATTTTTTTTCATGACCGTGATACATCATGATTTCATTCACTGAATCCCCGTAGAGCCGGCGTCTCACTACCGCATTGCTGAGCTGGTGTATTCCATTCCTTGCTGCACTTCCGTTCTATAATAAAAACGGAACCCTGCTGATTGACCTTTCGCTCTTCAAATCGATTATGATCGTTATCGCATCCATCACCGCTGCGGTTCTCTTGGTCTGGTTCTTCCGTTCGGTTACTGCTGCTTTTACACGTGAGGCAGTGATTACCGGGTTTGTCTGGCTTATCCTGAACTGGACACTTGATGCGATCGTATTTGCCGGGTTATTGCGAATGCCGGGATTTGATTATGTCACCCGGATTGGGCTGCGCTCCCTTTTGATCCCGGCGATGGTGATTGCGGCAGGGATTATTGCTGATGAAGCGGTTCTGCGACACAGTCCTTTAGTCATACCAGCGGTGGAGAGTTCCTTGATGCCGAAGACTGTACCTGCTGCTATAGAGAGGTTCTTATGCTGAAGCAGCGTATATAGTGGCACAGTTTTTGACTGTATGAGTAATACTATGTTTGGATCAAACAATTTTGGCGGCTCCAGAAACTTTGGCGGCCCAAGGGACTCCGGTCCACGAGAAATGACGAAAGTAACCTGTTCAGACTGCGGCAAAGAATGCGAAGTGCCATTCAAGCCAACCGAGGGCAGGCCAGTATATTGCAGGGATTGCCTGCCGAAACACCGGAAACCCCGGTTCTAATTTCATAAATTTTTTATTTTTTTCATTTTCCTTCACTTCTTTCTCTGGCAGCGTCCTGCTTTGTATATGGTGATTAAATTTCCGTTACCACCACCTGCTTCTGCTTAAAAACCCTGCGAGGTAAACCGGAAAAAAACAATATGCGGGGAAAAAACGATCTGGTTCAATTCGCATCGGTTCAACAAAGCACTGATTTTCTCCTATCGATAAAAATCCTAGAATTATGTTAATGTTTACTTTGCATCGTTCCCCAATGCTTCCCGGCTCCGCATCTGGTAGAGAACCATCGGGTCCATTTCCTTATACGCGTCCCGGGCAATCCGCATGATAACATTGGTAATGCCGCTGTTCACAATCATTTTCGAGCACAGGAAACAAGGCCAGATCTGAGTCAGCTCTTCTGTTTCGACTTCAAAACCTGCAAGGTAGAGCGTACATCCCCGTGCATTCTTACCTGCCTGAAGGAGTGCATTCATTTCCGCATGGACACTCCGGCACCGCTCGTAATTGGAACCTGATGGGATATTATGATCCTTTCGCCAGCACGTATTGAGTTCTGTACAATCCATCTGTTTGCGTGGGGCACCAGTGTATCCAGTGGAAACGATCGTATGGTATTCATCAACAATGATCGCGCCGAAATTACGCCGAAGACAGGTGCCCTGGTGCGCACACCGTATTGCCAGATCCAGAAAATAGTGATGCCTGTTGGTTCGCATAAAAAGAGTGTATGGAAAAACCCGGTATTAAAGAAGCATGATTTGTGGTGGAGCGGATTACTTTCACTGTGCATAAGATATAGTTTATTAAATCGCACCATTGATGTTGAAGTGGTGGATAGCATGGAGAATATCGCAATTGTGGAAGTCGCAGCCCAACAGGTGCTTGGAATGAAAATGACCGGGACCTATACGCTGATCCCTGAACTCCTGATGAAGATCTATGAATTCACGGTCAAAAAGAAGATCGAGATCAGCGGACCCCCGCTCTTTCTTTGCCACGAGATTTCACCGGAAGCAGTGATGGAGGCAAATGAGAAGGGAACCGCCACCGTGGAGGTGGCGTGGCCTGTTTCAGGGATCGTAAAGGGCAACAGGGAGATGAAAGTCTATGAGCTTCCTGGCGGGAAGATGGCGCATACCATCCACTATGGGCCATACGAGTCCTGCGAGCCAACGTATCTCAAGCTCTTTGCCTGGATCAAAGAAAAAGGTCTCCATATCTCCGGGCCAATCCGTGAGGTCTTTCCTAACGATCCGCGGGAAGTGAAACCTGAAGAGATCATCACCGAGATCTTTGTGCCCGTCCGGTGAATCCTGTTTTCCTTTTTTCCCCTTCCTCTTGTATCACGATTCTTTTGTCTGGGATAGAAATGTACTTTATTAATTCATGAAATACATGAGAACCCAGATAAGTATCGCAATGTGAAGAATTGCAAATACCGGCACCAGATAAAATTTCAGTTTCCGGGTCTTATGCCGGAACACCTGCATCGCCGCATAGGCTCCAAAGGGCCCGACCAGGGCAAAAAAAAGTAACTGGCTTTCCGGAGTTCTCCATGTGTTTTTCCGTGCCACTGTCTTGTCGCAGGCGTATAAGAACATAACCATTCCATTGAGAATTGCATAGACTGCAAGAATTATTACAGAACCTGGAATTTTTATCATCCCTGGTGAAAAAGCGGCTTTTTTCCTATCCTGAGTATTTCATAAGCGCCAGGATTCTATAAGACTTCAGGAGAAAAGGTTGACATAGTGCCCAGTGGGTACAAGGAAATGGTTTAAACATCATGAAAAATTTCAGAACTTATGGGATGGTGCCTTATACCATTGTTGTTATCCATGGAGGACCGGGTGCAGCAGGGGAAATGGCACCGGTAGCCCGTGAAATATCCCAATCGCATGGTGTTATAGAACCTTTCCAAACTGAACGAACATTGACCGGACAAATAACAGAACTGAAAAATGTCCTTGAGGATCAGGGGAATATACCGGTTATCCTGATAGGGCATTCCTGGGGGGCTATACTGAGTTTTATCTTTACAGCAAAATATCCCGCAATGGTAAAAAAACTCATACTTGTCAGCAGCGGAGTGTTTGATGAGAGCTATGCTGCGGGCATCATGAGCACCAGATTACATCATCTTTCTCGTGAAGACAGAAGTCTCCTGGACTCCCTTGTAACAAAACTTAATGCACCGGAGAACAGGGACAAGAACAAAATTTTTAAAGAATTCGGGAAAATTATCGATAAAGCCGACTCCTTAAATCCTCTCCCACATGAAAGTCCCGTTATAGAATACCGCTATGACATCTATGAAAACGTCTGGAAACAAGCACAGGAACTAAGAATAAGAGAAGAACTTGTAGCTCTCGGCGCACAAATCCTTTGTCCCGTAATAGCAATTCACGGGGACTATGACCCCCACCCTGCCGATGGTGTCAGGGTCCCCCTGATCCGCGTGATAAAAAATTTCAGATTTTACCTTTTAAAGCACTGTGGACATAAACCGTGGCTGGAAAAATCTGCAAGAGATAAATTTTATCAGATTTTAAGGAAGGAATTGCATTGAGGTAAAGTAAGGAATAAAATTAAAAAGAAGGAACATTTGGTTCATTATTGCAGATAAAATCGCCATGTACAGAACATATCCTTTGGATGTGGATCGGGAGGAGCAAAAAGACATTCCACGCAAATGCGGGGATCAATCTCCTGAGCAAACCCGGTAAATTCAGCACGGTGCATTTCCTGACAGACATATTCTCCTAATCCCCGCCTGATCCGAGCCTCCTGCGTCGGACATGAGGGAACAGAAAGGAGTACCTCCCCATCCCGTTCCTCAATATCATATCCTACTATCATCGCCCATGGGAAATGACGGAGTGCCCTGACAAAACCCGAGAGGCCTTTTTCAGTAACAGTGAATCGTTCCACAATATCTTTTGCCGCCATCCCGGCTACTCGGCCCCATACCTGTTCATTGACTTTTTCTGCGACCGGCTGGCCAAACTGTTCGGCAATATAGATAAACCAGAATGCGTCTACAACGCGATAATGCCAGAGAAGAAATTCAAGATACTTATGTTTATCATCATCAGTCATCCTGTCGAATATTTCAAGATTCATAAAACTCATATTCAATTTCTGTCAGAAATAAAATAAATAAACGTATTATAGTAAATTTGTTTGACTACACCGATATACGATATGGTTATTCACTATTGATTTAAACATGTATAAACCAATCCTAATCAAGAGGACATTCATGACTAATATTCAGCAAAAAAATGCCAGCAGGAAAGAGAGTCCTGCACTATCTGCAAGCTGCGCCTCCCTATGCAATAACGGGTTTTTATATATCAGCCTTGTTGCCATCTTAATTTCCGTACTTGTTATCTCTCCTGTACAGGCAGCAGGCACCAAATATATGGCGGGAAGTCCGGAACTATCTGCATATATTTCCGGTACGAATGAGGTAAGCCCGGGTGACACAGTCGCATTGAAAATAGTGATTGAAAACAAAGGTGTCAACGAATTCAAATTTATCCAGTCGGGAGTTATTGAACGGGATGATCTACCGAACACTGCAAAATTCCTGACGGTTTCACTTGCTTCCGGAGATGTACCGGTCTCTATCAAATCAGATCCACAGATGCTTGGGGATCTGAAGGGAAGCAGCACTACAAGTTGCGTGATCAATATGAGAATAAATGCGGACGCAGCTGCCGGATCCTACACACTTCCGTTGATTCTGAAGTACACCTACCTGTATGAAGCGGAACAATACGGTATTGACACTATTCAATATTATTACCGTGAAAAAAATGAGACCTTCAACCTCCCTATAAAAATCAAGCCGGAGCTGAAAATCAGCGTGCTTTCAGCGGAGGCCGAGCACCTGAACGCCGGTACTGAGGGCTACGTCACGCTTACCGTGAAAAACACCGGTCATGAGAACGGGAAAAATACCATCATCAAGATTGTACGGAATGACAACAGCCCTATAGTGCCAACAACAAGCAGCGTGTACATCGGTGACTTTTCTGTCAACCAGACCATCACCAGCCGGTTTAAAGTATCCATCTCCAGTGACGCTGAAGACCAGACCTATCCGCTTGACGTGCTGATAAATTACGAGAATACCGAGGGAGATCAGGTCGCATCTGATGTTGAAACTATCGGCATGCAGGTCGGCAAAAAAATTGATTTCAGTATTACTTCTGCTCCCAATGAACTTTTTCCAGGCCAGAAGAAAGTGATCAGTGTCCAGTACCTTAACTCCGGTGGTGCTCCGGCATATAATGTTCAGGCCCGCATAAGTGCCGTTGATCCTTTTACCAGCAACGATGACACGGCATTTCTCGGCACGCTCGCACCCGGAGAGACCCGGGAAGCTGTCTTTGAAATTTCAGTTGACAAGTCTGCGACACTAAAGGAGTATGCACTTGATTCAGAGATCCGGTATCATGATGCACTTGACAATACGTTGATCTCAAACCCGTTGAAAGTCCGTGTTCAGGTCAGTGCAGATAAGGGAATTGTTGCAAACATATTCGGTAACCCACTGGCACTCGGCATCATTGTTATTGCAATTATTGGGATAGGATTTTTCGTCTATCGTCGGCGCAGGGAAGCCTGATAAAGATTCTCATTTCTTCCTTTTTGTAACACATAAAACCAGGAAATACAGGTGGTCCCACGACCACAAAAGAGATGCAGGAAGAGCCTGGCAGTAATATGCCAATCATTATCGGGGGTTGCCATGATCCTCATGGTTATTGTCATGGGGATCCTCTTTGCCTATGTCCGTTACCGGTTCATGCCTCTCCTGCTCGTAGGCATCGGACTGGTAACCTCCCTGGGGCTGATGGGCTTTGCGAGTTTCCCTATCACCAGCAACTTCGGTATCACACCCCTGATTGCTGTCGGGTTCTCATTAATGGGTGCGATCTTCATAATGCATGCAGTTCCTTCCCTGAGGGGCAACCTGTCAGAACGTCTGGAAGAAAGGAAGGAAAACTCTGGATAGCCCAAATGACATCCCTCTCAAATTTTTTCAAGAACACAAAACCAAGATGTATTTACCCAAAGAGATTCGCACTCTACATAACAGACAGGTGCAGGACAATGACAGTCGTGCTTGAAGCAAAAAATCTTACAAAAAGGTATGGAGAGGTAACCGCTGTCGACAATGTCTCCCTTTCCGTTGAGAAGGGATCACTTTTTGGGCTTCTCGGCCCGAATGGATCCGGAAAGACGACGATGATCAAGATGCTGACCGGGCAGACACGCCCGGACAGCGGGTCGGCAGCTGTGCTTGGCCTTGATGTCGTTCAGGACCCGGTCGGTGTCCGCGGGCAGGTAGGGATCATTCCCGAGCAGGAGACCCCGCCCAGTTTCCTCACCGCGATGGAGTATCTCGAGTTCGTCGCGGCGGTCCGGAAAATCCCGGACATTGAGACAAAAGCGGACTGGTGGTTCGATTTCCTCGATTTTGCCGACAAGAAGAATGTACTCTGCAAAGACCTCTCGCGAGGCACCCGTCAGAAACTGATGTTCACCCAGGCCTTCATCCACGAGCCGGCGCTCGCGTTGATCGATGAGCCGCTGATCAACTTCGACCCGATCATGCAGGACATCGTCAAGGATTACCTCGCGGGATATGTCAAAAAGGGCAAGACGATCTTCATCTCGACCCACATCCTCGAGGTGGCTGAGGAGATCTGCTCGGGGTTTGCAATCCTCCACAAGGGCGCACTGCTCCACACCGGCCCCGTTGCAGAATTGACCAGCAGGAACGAGCATCTGCCCTCATTCTTCCTCTCGCTCGTTCGGAAGGATCGCCATGTTTGAGCTGTTCACAAATATGGTGAAAGAGGAGTGGCGGGTCCATTCAACGATGTTCGGCAACCTCTCCTTTGCCCTCTTCCCGGTCATGATCTTCGGGATCGCGTTTATGGGGTCGTTCCTCATTCCCCTGATGCAGACAACCCTCCCAGCCGGCAACCTCACGCTGATTATCCACGCTAACTACCTGATGCTCGGTATTATGGTCGGCGGGTTCGGATTGCTGGGCAACGAGGTGATGAACCGGCGGTTCGGCCAGGCAAGTCTGCTTGCCTACTCTGCCCGGAGCCTCCCGCTCTCCGAGAAGTTCATCTTCTCAAACTTTGTCATCAAGGACACAGTCTATTACTTCTTCCTCTGGGTCCTGCCCTTTGGTTTCGGGTATATCCTGGCATCGCCGTTTACCGGTGTCTCCCTTGCAGGCGCCTTGCTCCTGCTTCTCACCCTGACACTCTCGTTCCTCTTTGGCCTCTGCGGCGTCTTCTTCCTCTCGGCAGTCTATGCCCGCTCACGACTGGTACTCTGGCTCGTCCTGCTGGCCCTTGGTGCGGGAGTGGGCGGCGTTGCGGCCATGACTGGCACAAACCCGGTGCTCTTTTTCCCGCCGCTGCTACTCAACAGCGCATTCACGTGGGCGAACTTCCTGATCTCCTGCGCCGTGCTCGCACTCCTCTTCGGGGTCGCGATCGTGCTGTTCAATCCTGAATCGGTGGGATCGGAGAAGACGTACAGGAACTCCTTTGCGCCCCTGATGCGGAGGTTTTCGTTCCTGCCGAACCCCCCGCTTGCCGCCAAAGATACCCTCGACCTGTACCGGAGCGGGAGCCTGGTCGGCCAGACGATCTTCTCATTCCTCCTCCCCCTCGCGGTGATCTGGTTCTTCTTATCCCTGCTGGGTCCGTTCTTTCCGCCCCATGGCCTGCTCTTCATAGTTGCTGTTACCACCGGTGTAATCGCGTCAACGATGTACACGTGGGTCACGATGTTCGACACCTTCGGACCGTACGCCTGCCTGCCTGTTGCAGTCAGTACGCTGATCGCGAGCAAACTCACTACGTTTGCAGTCCTTCAGGTGATCCCGGCCGTCTTCATTGCGGCTGTTGCGCTTCTCTCCGGGGAGACCGCGTATCTCGTCCCTGCCGTGGTGCTTGGGATCTCCGTCTCGTTTTACGCAGTGGGTATCATGACCTGGCTCTGTGGGCTCTCCCCCAACGTGCTGGTTTACGATGTCAAGGTACTCTTTGTGTACCTCTTCCTTGTCGGTATTGTCCTGACAATTTTCACCGCGGCTGCCTTTGCGAACCCGAACTTTGCCCTCGCAGCAGTCATCCTCGCTATCCCAACGTGGCTGCTGGTTCAGAAAGCAAAGGTCCGCTGGGACTCGGTGGACCCGGCAGGATTCTGAATTTTTTTTAAAAAAAGTGCTGGACCTGGGTGGGGGGAACTCCTCCCTGCAGGTTATGGCACTGGTGGCATTTTTTAAGCAACTCTTCCTCGTGAACGAACTTCTGGCGCTCATCCAGAGTATGAATATTATTAAAACCCTTTTACCGGCATAATCATCTCTCGACGTGGCAACCGTCACAGAACGGCTTATTGTATGATTTTCCGCAGCGGCACAGTGTCACGCGGTTCCGGATTTCATAGATATGACTATCTGATAATTCAACCGGAATACCGCCACGCACCCAGAACGGGCAGTGTTCACTCCGTGGGGGGTACTCAATGACCACAATAGATTTTTCAAATTCGGGTTAAGATGCCTTAAAAAAATTTTCATTTTTAAAATCAGCTCTCTTCTGTCTGGTGAGCCGGGCAGAAATTGCAGATTGAATAGAACACATCTTTTTCCTTGTCCCGGATCAGGCAATAATACTCGTTGCCCCGCTGTTCAACGGAAAAACCACCGGGAAACGGCATGCCAACCGGATGTCCCGGTTCGTCAAGCACAAACATGGTGAATGCAGCTATCAGGTAATAGAAGATGCGATTCTTCGGATTACGGAAGTAAGGGTTGCGTTCGCTCGAATCGTCCCATGCAAAACACCCTTCAGGAAGCATTTCGCAGAATTTGCGGAATGTTTCAGGATCGAGGATTGAGCTGGTCATACCTGAAAATGTCCTCCTCCGGTGCATGGTAAGGAGCTGGTGATGTTTGCCGAACAGCTGTTCACGGAAATAGGGGCGGATCCTTTCCCGGTAGGGGGAAGGCAGATTATCGATCTCGTTATTGAGCCTGCCTCCGATGATCTGGAGATCGAATATCGTGTAGCTCTGGATTTCGTGGACAATGATTAAGCCAAGTTCACCTTTCGTCCGGGCTGTGCTGAGTCGTACTGCGATTTCCTGTATCATGCTGCGTGCCCGTGTGTGTTTATCAGGAAGTTGGAGTAATGTTCCCTTTTCCATCGACACCGCACCTGGGTTGTTGTTACAGTATCTTTCCAGTACACAAGAAATAGATATGTGTACGGTTCTCCGTGCTCCTTACTGGAGCCTAAATCATAAAACCTGCTTCAGATACGATCCCAAAGCAGCGATGAGCCCGGTACCTTGTTTTCAACATGGTTTTTCCTGCAACGGAATCTGCCAGAAAAAAACCATTTATTAGGTATCATCAATAGAGAAGATATTCCCCTTCAATCCTCACCCAGGCATTTCCCCCGAAAAAGACAGTGCGCTGTACCTTTGAAGCGTCGCTCACCAGCCGGATTATATTGGGACGCTCCCTGCTCCTGCCCTGCTCGATTATGATCATTTGGCCGTCCCATAATTCGGCGTTCAGCAGGTAATACCCCAGTGCTGCGTTTCCTGAACCTGTTGCGGGATCTTCCAGGTACCCGTAAATAGGGGCAAATACCCGGGTGCGATAGGAATTGTTTTTCGATGAGACATCATCAGTAAAGACCAGAATAATTTCGATTCCGGTTGCAAGGCAGAACTCCCGCAGGTGCTTCTGGTCAGGATGGAGCAAAAGAAGTGTATCAAGAAATGTAAGCGGAACGATCAGGGTTGCAAGACCAGCGTTGACTAGCATAATGGGGTTCTTTTCCGTTATTTCACCGGGAGGGATTTTTAAGGCTATTGCAATATCATCGCGGGTCAGGGTAATGTTGAGAAACTGAGGCAGGGGCGCGCTAATGAACACAGCATCTGCAGCGGAAATCTCATTTCGTACGAGAAGGTCACGTCCCTGCACATGAATGCGTACTATAGGGTCCCGTGCGAGAGCCTCATCGTTTTTTATGAGATCGTACATCACGGCAATCGTTGCATGACCGCAGAATGAAACCTCACATTCCGAGGAGAAAAACCGGAGACCATTGTGCCCCTCGTCAGGATAGACATAGACAACCTCACTGACAAAACCGGCGAGTTCACGGGCGATCTGTTGCATCCCCTCAACCGACAGTGCATTCTGATCCGGCAGGTACACACAACCTGCGGGATTCCCGGTTGATTCTCCTTCAACAAAGGCATCAATTTTTTTAAAACGGTAGCGCTGCATAAAAACCACATCCAGACTAGTGCGGAATTGCTCCCTTGACAATGAACCGGTCATGGCCGATATGGGCAGCCTGGCAGATTATGATTGCAATCATGGGCAATGACCCTGTATTTTCCAGCTGGTGGACTTCCCCTTCCTGTACAGTAAAACAATCTCCGCTTCTCACATCGACAGATGCGTTCCATGCGACTACATCATCTGATGAGGTGACACCGGTATGTATTTTTCCTTCTCCGTGAACAATCTGGTAGATCTCGCTGCCGGCCCGGTGGTAATGGGCAGTAACACTACGGTGAGACTCCAGTTCGGCCACATAAAGGCCCATAAGGTCATCACCGGTCACCTTAATGATGCGTACCAACGGCCGGATCGGTCAGGGCCGTTTATACGAGTTCAAAAAAATTTTTAACCTTCGGTTGGGCGCTCATAGAACATTCCATTGAGCATGTACATACCCTGTTGATGTGTCTTCCGGTACTGGGGCAGGATTTTGGTGAGCGGAGGTGAACTGGTTTGCGGTACAATAACGGATTTTTCGTCACCCTTATCACTCACGCGGGGGAATTGGCGTTGTGGGTAATTTCTTTAAAGTCCATTTGTGCACAATAGACCGGATTTCCTTGAACGGGCTGGGAATTTTTATGAGAATGCAGTAAAAATTAAAAATAGGAGTTATTCCTCAAAAGTAATATTTAAATATTATATCGAATAATTATGATTTACCAAAAAAAGAAAGGAGGTTTTATTGTAGCCGGGTACGGTTTCTACGATGCGCACAGAATTCACCAAAAAACACAATCTGAGCCGGCCGACACGCGAGAACGGCTGGCCGTTTCCTCCTGCCATATGCAAATAATCGAAACCATACTTTTTTTTGATTTTCCTTCATCATTCCGATTCCCGGATTATGGTTATAGTCGCCAGAAAAGGTGATCTCAGAATAACCGAACCCTGGAAAAAATCCGCCTATTTCCCCGGTAAACCCGATAAATGATAGCTGATGCGCTGGTCATTTACACCGTAAGAGTCATCTGCCGGGCGTCGCGTTTATCAAAAGACGACAGGCGGATACCGAGAAGACGGATCTTCCGGCCATCAAAAATGTCGCGGAGCAGGGTATAGGCACACGTATGCACGGTTGCCGGATCACCCGTGTAATGCGGGAGCGTCCGGGATTTCGTCTTTGTGATAAAACCATGGTACCGCACCTTCACCGTAACAGTCCTGCATTGCAGGGATTCATCTGAAAGATTCCGGCACACTTCTTCTGCCAGAGCATCTATCGTTGCAGCAATCAGCTGCTCGTCATCCGTATCGTGAGTAAACGTTGTTTCACGGGATACAGATTTCACACTATCACGTTCTTTTACCTTGCTTGTGTCAATACCGGTTGCAATACCCTGCAATGCAATCGCAGAACGCCCGAACCGTGCAATCAGCACCTGGATGTCGTACGCTGCAAGATCCCGGATGGTCCTGATGCCCATCTCGAAAAGATCCGCTTCGGATTTCTTACCAATACCGGGAATCTTCCGCACCGGCATCGGTGCAAGAAATGAGAACAGGTTCTCTGGTTCAACAACGGTAAGGCCATCGGGTTTGTTTACATCGGAAGCAATCTTTGCGACCACTTTTGTCGGTGCAATACCGATCGAACAGGTCAGTCCGAGTTGCGTGAGGATAGTGTCCTTAATCCGGACTGCGAGATCGTTTGCCGCAGGGAATGTCCCCAGTCGGCTTACATCCAGGAACGCCTCATCGATACTCACCTGCCGGATAGAGAAACCATGGGCTTTCAGGATCGCCATAACGTCAGCAGAAGCCTTCACATACCGTGGAAAGTCCGGGGGGAGGAATACAGCATGAGGACAGAGTACGAAAGCCTGTGATATTGGCATTGCTGACCGGATACCAAATGCCCGGGCTTCATATGAGCATGTTGAGACAACTCCCCGCCCTTTACCGTTCTTAGGATCGGCACCGATGACAACAGGTTTTCCCTGGAGATCAGGTCGTTCCCGCATCTCAACCGATGCATAAAAG
This sequence comes from uncultured Methanoregula sp., assembly GCA_964457995.1. GTDB lineage: Archaea > Halobacteriota > Methanomicrobia > Methanomicrobiales > Methanospirillaceae > Methanoregula. The sequence continues at coordinate 21,005 of CAYWHL010000013.1, forward strand.
CTGTCCATATCCAGGTGCAGGATAATCCGTTGTGATAATACCTGAGGGATATAAAGCCCCATTGTATACCTTCTCCTTTGTCACATTCCAGTAATTCTATCGTTGTGGTAGGGCGGGGATGTAAAGTCACGGAACGTGCACTGCCGCTCGTGAAGGGTATTCTTCAGCAGGTTGCCCACCTCGATAAACCGCTGCACGGGGAGGGTGAATTTTTCTGAGATATGGGAGAGGGCTGAACGGATATCTTCAAATTCCTGCGGTGATTGCCGCATTGCACTCCTCACGTTCTCCCGCACATTGAATACACCCAGGGGAATATACCCGTGGAGTGCCTCCCGCAGGATAATTGCCCCGGCCTGTCTCTGTTCCTGTGCGAGCGCCTCCAGCACTGCCATCTTGCAGGAATAGTAACACCCGCCCAGATGTGAATATTCAGTCTTCTTTCTGGTTCCCTCATTGTCGGAGAAGACCAGTTCCTCATCTCCCAGGACGTGCAGAAACGCTTCAGACCACTCATACTGCCAGCCGGTTGGCATGAGTATCACCGCGTAGTTGTTGTTCAGGCTGGAGTATTCATGCACCCTCCATGTATCAATAACCGCACATTTTTTCACATCATGGAGAAGCTTGTTACCGATCATGGTGTCGCAGGCCGTGATAGACCACCGGGTCGGAACGAGACGCCGTCCCCTGTCCCTCCCCATCGTTCCTACGGAAAATGCTTTCTGGATGCTGGAGAAGGGCACACCTCGTTTATGCAGGTCAACGACAGCATCGGCAGATTTCAGGTCGGTATCGTAAAACACTTTCTCAAGATTACGGTCCCATCTCCCGCTCTCAATCTCAAAGCGCTCAATCGGAGCACTGGGCCCAAAAGGGGTGTGTTCTTCAGAAAACGACATCCCCTCCGGTTGGTTTAAAAATGAGACTTCACTCTCGACAGAAGTATCCGATAAGGAGATCTCCTGGAGTTTTTCGACAAACCGGTTATCAAGATCATCTGCATTGACCCTATGCTTGCCCCGTACCAGGTTAAGGCGGTAGCCGATGATCTCCTCCTGGGTCTTGTGCCCGGAGATCCATGATTCGGGCATGTCCATGATTGCCGTGTCACCATGCATTGGCGCGATCATCGGACCGGCGTACACATCCGGATAATTCCAGCTCCCGATGAATACTGAGGGGGGTGAACTGCCATCCAGTTCTTTTCCCACCGCAACCGATTTCATCTGCATCGTGGCTGCTGTCAGCTGTCTGAGATATGCACCCTTACCGATCATCTCTGGGAGAGAGAGTTGACGAGATATATATTAAGGAGTGAGGTGTGCAGGGAGAAAGTGAACCAACCGGGATCGGCAGACAAGGGAGAAATACGAACCATCGCCACTCATGAAAGGGGCAGGTATATGGTGACGAGGGGGGGGAGAAAACCTGAATTTTTTTTATGGAAGGGGAGATCGTTTCATCGGGGCGACGTTGGCACCCTCCATTTCACCCCCCGCCCATGCATACCGCTCCCGGATTGTCGGGGGAAGCTCACTCTCCGAAATAGTGGCAAAACCATAATGGCTGTAGAACCCGGTGAGATTTTTTACTGAATGCATATAGAGGGTGTCATGCCCGCATGCTTCAACCAAGCCCCACATTACCGCATGTGCATACCCGTGACCGCGGTGAGCGGTTGGCGTAAAAACAGCATCTACCTCAAACCCGTCCGGATGCTTCCGGCACCGCGCAACAGAGATGACCTCATCATCAGAAAATCCCGCAAATATGCGGTCTGTCCGCGAGTCTCCCTTCGTCTGGTGATAATCTGTCCAGAGTGATTCTGCAACCGGAAACTCCGCTGCGGAAAGTTCCCTGACAATAGTTCCGGTTGTGTGCCGTGCACCACGAAGACCCGCCTTTGCCTGGCTTACTAAAAGAGAGCGTGCCGGGGCATCCTCTCCTGTTCCCTCTATACGGTAACCACGAGTTGGTACATGGATCACGAACCGTGCACCGTTCTCTTCCGTTCCGGTTTCTGTGATAGTCATACCCGTTACCCCGAGGATCTCCCGACAGATGAATAACCCGATCCCCGCATGCCCCCCTGAATCATACTCGAATATGCGCTGTTTCTTATCTGCCGGGATCCCGATACCATCATCTTCGAAAATGAGATCGAGCCCTTCACGGGTCTCATGATATGTGACGATGAGGTTTTTAATTTTCATCCCATGACCGATCGCATTTTCAGTAATGTGAATGAGGACGTCCTTAAGGAGAGGATCGGCATAAATCTCGAGTCTTTCCGTCCAGAACCTGACAGAAACGGATCCGGGAGTAAGGGCAGTTTTTCCGGATTCAAGTATCTGCTGGACACCGAGCCAGGCCGGAGGGGAGATCCCGAGGTTTTTATATGACTCGGTGAGGAAGAGCTGGCGTGTTAAATTTATTGCAAGCACCCGCATCGTGTCAATAAAACCCCGTGCAACAGTATCATTGCACTGTGCATCGGCATTTTTTACCGTTTCGACCATCTGGTCAACTGTACGCTGGATGTGATCTTTTGAGATGCGGGAAAGGAGGTTGAGTTTATCATTGGCAGCCTTCAATGCTTTCTCGGCATAAACACGGCGGGTAATTTCTACAAACGTGATGATTGTCCTTCCCAGGGGAAGTGATGCTGCTGAGACAAGAACAGTTTCAAAACTCCCATCCGGTAGTAAAAATACTGTCTCTGTCGCGTAGACGGCACCTTCGGTGTTGAGCCGGGAGAACATATCCTGTTCAGAATCCCTGCTCCAGAAGGAGGTGAGTGGCGCCCCGGTAAGCTCAGATGCCTTCCTGTGAAGGAGCGAGGAGGCTTTGTGATTCACTTCCTCAATGAGCCTCCCTTGTTCTGTGTCCCTTACGAGAATGCTTCCTGCCTCTGAATGGTAAAAGAGCCCCTGATACAGGTCCTGGCGCTCACGGAGCCTGAATGAGAGCCATGCAATAAGCCACCCGATTACAACCACAACGACAGTTCGGACAAGTGCCTCGATGATCGTGCCAAATGAGTTCCCTGCAACCAGGATAACCATCAGAAAATACGTCCCGCCGATGCATCCTGCAAGGAATAGTCCCCGCTTTGGGTAACGATACGCAGCAATCACCACCGGGATGTAGAGAAGGTGGGGAATTACTACGGAAATGCCGTTGAGGAGTCCAATAAGATTTGCCACGAGAGCGGTAAAGGCAGATACAATAATGAGAGCATTCCAGATGAGATCGCGTTTTGACAGATTATGAGGCAGGTTCACGGCAGTATCTCTCCTTTTTCCTTTAACAGCCAGTCTGGTGCCAGCCAAAGACCTTCACATCAACGGCGTTTTAATTTCAGCCATTGAAGTGTCTCCTGCTGTATGCGGAATACTGGTGAAGAATGGTCGCCGGGTGAATTTATTATAATTCCTCTCTGTTGTTTCATTCGGGGGATCCTGCAATTAAAGGATCAGCGTACAGATGAGCAATACATATGTTAATCGTCCGGGACACCATTCATATACCCCTACGGAGTTGTGTGAATTAGACCCAATAATAAAGATGATATTGATCCAAACGCAGTAAATGCGGATGGAACACCGGTTGTTCGTGTTCGCCTGCCCAAGAAATGGGCCAATGAACAGTTCGCTTTTGCTGATCTTATGATGGGTGCAAATCATATACGCGTCCGGTGCTATGACGGGATCACCCGCATGGGCAGGATTAAGGGTAAGATCAAAAAGCGGGTCTGGATTCGTGAAGGGGATATCCTTATTGTAACACCCTGGTCTTTCCAGGATGAGAAATGTGATATCATTTACCGCTATCTTCCCCCGCAGGCAGACTGGTTAAGAAAGAA
>CAYWHL010000014.1:0-24647 GCA_964457995.1 uncultured Methanoregula sp.
CAACCGGGCTTCATTTTGACGATACGAAAAAACTGATCAAGGTGCTCGACGACCTTGTTGCAAAGGGCAATACGGTTGTCGTCATCGAGCACAACCTCGACGTGATCAAGTCCGCGGATTATATCATTGACATCGGTCCCGATGGAGGGGATGCCGGGGGTGAAATTATTGCAACCGGCACACCGGAAAAGGTTGTGGGTGTCGGGAAGAGCTATACCGGCCAGTTTTTAAAGCCGATACTTCAGCGGGGGTAATTTTTTTACCTGATGCAAACTCTGTAAAAAAAAATAAGCAGATCCGTCACGGTTCCCCGGCATTTTTTTATTACTGGATCGATCTGGAACGCCTGTTCATATTGTACGGTAATCCCTGCCCCATCCCCATTCCTTATGACCTTTGTACTCCGATTAAGTATCAAGGATGATCGATTTCACCACACTCCCGCCAGACCCCGGCTGCTACCTTTTTTCCGATAGTGCAGGCACGATTATCTATGTCGGGAAGGCGAAAAATCTTAAAAAGAGGGTGAAGAGTTATTTCCAGAAAACCGACCATGATCCCAAGACCCGGAACCTGATTGACCGGATTGAGACGGTCACTGTTTTTATGACTAACACAGAGACTGAGGCTCTTCTTCTGGAGAACAACCTGATCAAAAAGCACCAGCCGAAATACAATATCGATTTAAAGGACGCAAAACGGTTTGCCTATATAGAACTCACCCGCGAACCATTTCCCCGGATCGGGTTTGCCCGGCGGATGAGTAAAGATGACGCGGTCTATTTCGGGCCATTTGTCTCCGCATCGGAGCGTGACGCGATACTCAGGGTAATAAAACGGATCTTCAGCCTGCGTTCGTGCAGAAAAATGCCAAAACGTGCCTGCCTGCGATACCATATGAAATCCTGCAGTGCCCCGTGTATAGGGGTAATCAGTGCAGAGGACTACCAGACGCAGGTCGAACGGGCAACGGCGCTTTTAAAGGGAAAGGGTGGCGAACTGCTTGCCTCACTGCGATCGGAGATGACGGCATGCTCGCTGGCGCAGGACTACGAGAGGGCGCTTATCCTCCGCAACCAGATCCTGGCAATTGAGCACCTTACCGAACGCCAGCATGTCGAACGTCCCAAAGAGACCGACCAGGATATCATCGCGTACACGATTGCCGACGACACAGTCTACCTGATGGTCTTTTCTGTCGAAAAGGGGTTGCTTTCCGGCAAGCAGGAATACTCCTTTGACAACCATGAGGATTTCTTTGAGGAATTTCTCGTGCAGTATTACGCTGACCGCACGCCTCCTGCAGAGTTGATCCTCCCCCATGAAGTCAGTGAGGCACTCACCGGCTACCTTGCGGAACAAAAAGGGCGGGGAGTCCAAGTGACCGTGCCGAAGATCGGCGAGAAGAAAAAACTGCTCGAACTGGTGGAGAAGAATATTGAGCATGCGTTCCTGAAAAACGAGCTGAAAGTAAAAGATCTGCAGGCAGCCCTTGACCTGCCCGATCCCCCGGAAGTGATCGAGTGTTTCGATATTTCACATCTCTCTGGTACGTCCATGGTCGGATCGATGGTGCAGTTCAGGGGCGGGGCGCCGGATAAGAAGAACTACCGCAGGTTCAGGATTAAAACTATCGAAGGGATTGATGATTTTGCCGCTGTTGCAGAGATTGTAAAACGGCGGTATAAACGGCTTGTGGAAGAGGACGCGGATCTCCCCGATCTGATCATCATTGATGGTGGGAAAGGCCAGCTTTCTGCGGTTGTGGAGGTATTACGGGCTCTTGACCTGATCATCCCGGTGATAGCAATTGCCAAACGGCTGGAAGACATATACGTGCCTGGCGAGATGCTCCCGCGACGGCTCGATGAAAAAGGAATGGCACTCCATTACGTCCAAGAGATCAGGAATGAGGCACATCGGTTTGCAATCGCGTACCACAAGCTGTTGCGGGGAAAAAAAATGATGGGAAGGCCTTCACGGTCAAGGAATTAACAAGGCTCTTTTTGCTCTTCTGAACAAGTGGATTCATTATTAAATCAGGGGAAGAATGACGTTTCTGCCTTTTTATGCTTAATACACCGTTTCACTATCGGAGGATCAATATAAACCGCATACGGTCTGCTTTTTGGGCCGGGTCGGCTTTCTATCTGAAATATGCCGATACCTGGCAAATGGTATGACCCGCAACCGCATAACAGATAGTTTTGTCGCACGGGCAGCACTCTCCTTTTGTGATGTGCAGGTCATCATAAAAAAATTATATTCGCTCAGGTCTGTTTAAAAAAAAATTCAGAGGTATAAATCAAGAAGAACCTGCTGTCTCCCATCTGAGAAATAGCCGGTGACAACCACATGATCATTGCCGGCAAACGACCCGGTAAAAGTGCTGGTGCCCCCTACCTTAACAGGTGTAGTGGCAAGTCGGGTACCGGTTAACTGTGTTTTACTTTTTCCCTGGCTGTCCATAACTGTCGTCTCCAGCTCGACGAGCTTTTCCATACCCTGCCCGCCGTGATAGGTGATAATAATATGTGAGGTGTCAGTTTGCTCTGCGGTTACTACAGATGTTTCGACAGTCTGTGTTGCGACAGTCTGTGTTCCAGGGTACAGGGTGGGCTGCTGGATACATCCACTGGTGAAGAGTACCAGTGTGGCCAGCAGGAGGACAGTAAGGGCTGGCTGCAGATGAGAAGGTACTGAGGATTTCATATGATTTACTTTACTGTTCTGGCGGTAATAAAAAATTCCTATTCCTTATTTGTCATCATTGACACCCGGATTGCTGAACCATCCCACCAGTATGCATGTATATCATCGACGTTATCCCCCAGTGGTACAGTGATAAAACAGCCCTGATGATACTCCTGTGAAACCTATATAAGCGATGAATGTGACGACTGCATATGGCACTATCGGCATGGATTACATTTCCCATAATCATGATAGCAGGGACTATCCTGTTCATAAGCCTCATAAGCACAGCTGCCCTCGGTTTTATGATCATGAAGGGGAAAGGCGACATTCCTCTCCCCTGGCATATCAATCTCGCGAGATTGACAATTGTGATTGCTCTTATCCACGGTTTTCTTGCTATGGCATGGTATCTGGGATGGTAGCTTGCATGGTGTTCAAAGCGAAGTTATGATGAAAAATATAATTGCTGTTTGTATGCTTATGATCGCTCTTGTCTCTTTCTCCGGGTGTCTCACCAGTCCTGCGGTACACGATAACGCAGAAGGAGTAATTCATGCCCATTATGAGTATACAGAAGGGTGGTCGCCGAATCAGGGATGTTATGAACGGGTGACCTGTACAATACAGGGGATGTGGCGGTGGACGCAGTGCAGTTACATTTCAATTTTATCAACTCCAGAACAGGTACAATAAGGGATTCGAGTTCGATCTTTATTGGTAGCTTTCAGCAGGGGGCAACAATTTCCTGCCAGACAGTTCCTGATGGGGAATGTACCCAGGACTACCGGGTTGACTTGTCGTTTGGAAAATAATCTGCTCATCTTCTATCTTTCGGTCACTGCACGGCGAATCCTTTCAGGAAAGTTCCGGGGAAGTTCCCGAATGACGCATGGCCGGGAAGGGAATTTTACGGTTACCATCTGGAAGTAAGAGCGATCCTGACTTTTTGTTTTTCTGATGAAAATGTATTTTTTATTGATATTTCCTGGAAATATCCACATCCGGTTTTTTATTCTCGTCTTCAAAAAGCTGATTTACTCCGAGCAGATCATTGACCCAGCGGAGATCATCACAGCACTGGATAAAAACAAGTATCATCAGCGTGATTGGGACAGCAAAGAGCATGCCGGCAAGGCCCAGCAGCCATCCCCAGAATATAACCGACAGGATCACGACAAGTGCCGGCATTTCAAACCGGCGGGAGGCAAGATACGAAAAGACCGGGTTTTCTACGATCAGATTGAGCAAAGCGACTATTACGATCACTGCCACAGCTCCCCACAGACCGAATTGCAGGTATGCAAAGAACATAGCCGGTATAGCTGCGGCAACCAGCCCGAGATAGGGGATATAGCCAAGGAAAAATGTCAGGATACCCCATAGCAGGGCAGCATGGACACCCATGACTGACAGGATTCCGCCAAAGAGTACGCCGTGGATGAAGTTGGTCTCGGTCCGGACGATGATAAAATCAATAATATAGCCACTCATGCGGGAGAGTTGGCGGAATTTGTCAGTCTGCGCAGCAAACATCTTTTTGACCCGTTGTGTGATGTTGGGCACCTCAAGAAGCATAAAAAACGTAGTGACCCCGATAAAAAACAGGTACATCAAAGCTTCACTTATACTAATCATTGAAGATACGAGTGTTGGTGCTATTTCGGTTAATTTAAAAGATGATGCTGAGGAGAGGTTGACATCGAGACCGTACCTTTCCAGTGATGTTGTTATCTCAAGAACCCGCTGGTTAAGTTGCGTCTGGTACTGGGGCAGATCCGTCATGAGGACATGGAATGAATAAAACGTCAGCAGAACCAGTGCCAGGACAAAGAGGCAAGCGAATACAGTTACGACCATCACCGCGATATTTGCCGGAACCCCCCGTTTTTTGATCCAGTTCATGGCAGGGATCGTCATCAGCGTGAGGATGAGGGAGATAATCAGGAGGTTGACAACAAATTCAATTGTCTTCAACCCTATGATAATTACTAATAGAAGGGCCACGAAGAGGATTGCCCGCTCTATCACTGACCATTCCGAAGGACTATTCATTACCTATGTTAGTTGAACAGGAAGTAATACAAAGGTTGCCCCGCAGGTAAAAAAAGGATACAATAGTCCTGGAAGTGTTTTACTGAACAATTCTTCAGAACAGAAAAACAGTCATTACCCATAACAGGGATTTTTCCCGCCGCAGCGAATTCCGGTTCGCTTCAATAACGATTGCCCATCCAAAAGGGACTATCAGGATCTTTTTTGACTTTAATCCAGCGCCAGATAGCCGAAATGAATGATTATTGGTTGATTCACAAAACAATAGAGCTGTATTTTTCAAAATAAGAGCTGGTCTGTCATGTAAAAGTGGAAAACGAAGCCCGTATTGGGATTATTTTTATTGATATCTCCCAAGGTCCTGATCACTGTAAAGATGACGGATCCTCAAAAAGATGGCACTGTTAAAAAAATCATCTTATCTGTACGCAATATAACATGAGCAATTTGTGATGCTATTAAAGTGAGTCCTCATAATAAAAATTGAACCGGTTTTACCCATCCAGTGGGGGTGATCCTACAGAGGCAGCTGGTGTTTTTACATTGAAGTGATCAATCTTTTCTTTGCATAAATGGATGTGATTTACGATCAAAATTGTGGTTCTGAAATTCAGGAGAGGGGAATGATGAGGATTCCTGGATATAATCTGATCCTCATCTGGTGTGCAGTAGTCATAGTGGGGTGGTCTATAATTCCGGTTACTGCTGCCCTTTGTGACGGGCCTCCAAAAAGCCAGTCTATAATTCTGTTCAGTGGGGGGTGTGATCGGTCCCCTCCTGTGTTACCCTGTACTCAGGGATTTATGTTCCCGGCACAACCATCACCGTCAGGTGATTTTCCGACCCAGTATTCACTGGATTTCGGGGATGGTTCACCACCCTATTACGGTCCGGTTGACGGTGTTATCCATACTTACAACACTTCAGGCCTTTTTATACTGAAATTCATGGCAGGCACACAATGTGACCTGTGGAGACAGGACACCTATATAATGAATATCTCCGCTCCGGAAAATTACACGCCGATGATTCCTTCCTGTGGGCCTCTTGAGCCTGATGCTGGTTTTACAGGTGCGCCAACCTCAGGAGTCGCCCCACTTACGGTCCAGTTCACCAGCATATCAACCAATGCCGATGCCTATGCCTGGAGTTTTGGTGATGGCGGAACCTCACCGGCACAGAATCCCCGGCATACCTACATAACTCCGGGAACCTATGGCGTATCCCTTGAAGCACGGAGTACCTGTTCAGCCAGTATCAGCAGTACGCGCATAAGCAAATTTATTACGGTAACTGCTCCTGTGGCAACACTTTCTGTTACATCATCACCCCCTAGTGCTGCCGTATTTATTGATAATGTAATCCGTGGTGTAACACCCCTGACACTTTCGGACACCGTGATCGGTAATCATGTGATTACAATCAGGATGGAAGGCTATGAGGATTACACCAAGAATATCGTGGTGGAATCTTCAACCCCGTTAACTATCGTTGCAGGACTCAGTAAGAATGTTGTGGAACCAACACCCCAGCTGCCTTCTGCATATGGATCGATTACCATCACATCGATTCCTTCAGGTGCTGCAGTGAGTCTTGACGGCAGTCAGAGAGGTACAACCCCAGCCATTTTCCATGATATAGTGCCGGGAAGCCACGAAGTAACGCTTTCGCAAAAAGGCTATGATGACTGGACCCAGGCGGTTTCTGTAGGATCAGGACAAACAGCCGCGATTAATGCCAATCTTGTTTTTACAAAGGAACCTGCCTCTCTGACAGGCTTGCTCGCAGTAACCACAGATCCTCCTGGTGCAGAAGTGTATATAGATGGAGTTTTCAAAGGGGTGAGCCCCATAACCATCCCTGGACTTTCAGACGGTGAACATACTATTGTGTTAACAATGCAGGACTACGCGAATACTACATCCAATCTCACCATCACTGCCGGACAGACGCAGAAATTTGCCACGGGATTACACAAAGTGTTTAAGCCATCAGTTATTGATCTGCTGCTGGCTGCCGGCGCAATCGTGATGATCGTAGTTATCGCCTTAGTAGTCATGTTCAGGAAGGAATCAAAATAACATAAACGCCAGTTCTTATACTTAGGATCTTTTTATTTGGAAAAAATGAACCCGGCTTACTTAGGACGTCGGCAAGCAAATGTACAAGTGTCCTCGTAAAGAGGGGATGGTCCTCATTTTACCTCCCGAGGATGAACAATACTCTTTTTATTGGATTTTTCTCTCCCGCAAGTATTATTAAAGTTAAGAGGGAGGATGTACCTCGTAAAAGCTGATTTCTCAGGGAATGAATCAATGGAGACGTTCAGCTGCTGATTTATTGTATCTTTAAATTTTTTTATCCCTATAGTAACCATTATTGGGATTATCTGTAAGAAAGAATCAGCATGTCACTCAAAGAGAATATCCTTGATGTGGTGGGAGGTCCCCACGTAGCGGCTATTGCCACAATTGACGGCAAGCTTCCTGCAGTGCGGTTCATGGTACTGAACGGATTTCCGGACATGACATTTGTCGGGGGAACCATAAAGAGTTCAAATAAAGTAGCACAGCTTAAAAAGAATCCCCATGCGGCTATTTCAACCTGGTCTGGCAAAGAGTTTTCCGATCCCTATGTAGTAATGAGAGCAAAAGGCGAAATTCACGATGATCTTGCGACAAAGAAGAAATACTGGAACCCGATGTTTGAGCAGTATTTCAAATCGGTGGATAACCCTGACTTCGTTGTCCTGGTCTTCACTGCATCAGAGATTGTGTATCATGGAAAGAACATGATGTCCGAAGAAGTCTGGAAGAGATAATCCACTTCTTCTTCCCTTTTCATTCATTCAGATGATAATCACTTTTCATTGTTGTTTTTATGCGTAAGTGGAGCATGAATCCGAAGCATGCAAAGGAAAATCAAATCATCTCCGTTCATGGGAGTCCCCTGTTCCGGGCCATTTTAAAAGAAACACTGAAAAATAGAGAGTTATACTGTGTTGTGCAATGCACCAGCACCTCGCCAGAATTTATACTAATATAACTCTATGGGATGGTTACGGAAGACCCCCTTCTCATCACATAAGAACACCCTTTATCGGGTCTTCATCTAATGAGCCGGTAAAACCACCAGAAGTGCATGGACTGCCGGCAGATTTTGGATGTTACGAAATTACACCATGTCCCGTATGAACTTTGATGTCAGTAGCCATACAAGTTTACCGGAAGGATTTTTTTCACATTTAACATCCTGTATTTTTACCAGACCTCCTTTTTAAAAGGACAAACGAACCGTTTCCATTTCCATGAATGATTTTACTCATGAGCATTGATAACGAGGGCTCATGTCCGATAAGAAGAACTGTTGCATTTTTTCCATACCGCGCAACACTATGACATATTCTATCCGGATCACCGCCGGGTGCAAGTTAATTCCAGGTGGTAAGCTTGTCTTCCTGACCAAGAAAAGAAGCGTTAATTGTTGTTGTTTCGTGCGCTCATTTTAGTGGGCTTGTGGCAATGCTATCGAACTTGAATTTTTTTAGTTTTATCCAGCGTGCCACTTCTTTTATCTCATCCTTTCCCTTCCGGGTGAGCACCCGTGCTGCGTCATCGTGTCCGTAAGAAGACTTTCCCGCTTTTCCATGTCGGAGTATGAAGAGATCCATACAAAAGAGAATCCATCATCAGATATGATAATTTCCATGAAACGATGACGTTATTCGAATTTATGAGAAGTATTAGCAGACAATCCGTTTATAATCCGCCGATTACAGGAAAAGAAGGAGATTGTCTGCCTGGATGGTTGGCGGGGCGACCGCTCTGATGGTAAGAGAACGGCCATTCAGGGGTTTTATATCAATAGTGATTACCTGCCGCGGAACAAGGGGAGCTTTAGGGTTAACCTTTATAAAGAACTGTTCTTCATTATCGAGCCGGTTGTTAGGACTTCCCACTTCTTTTTCCACACGTACAATGCTCCAGTAGCCTTTCGGCGGATCGCCATGAAAACTTGCCACCGGATAGAGAGTTTCTGTCCGGATCGCGTCAGCATAGACAATTACAAGACGTTCCATGTCAACTGATGAATGGATGTCGGTAAGCCCGACCGTGAATGTTATTGTGTCTATGGTGCCTCCTGGTATGCCCTGACCGGTCACATCCCCTATGCTTTGGAGGAGGGGAGTATCCGGATTGCCCGCGGGAACCGGAAGGGTACTCATGGTCGGTAATGGCGGGCTCTCAGAAGAGGAATCGATGCAGCCGGTTGAAAGGATAAGCAGGATAAGCCCGATTGTAAGATATATATAATGCCCCAGAGCCATAGAAACTGCCCCCTCGTTTAACGTGCAGTAGAATCACTGTGTCAGGTGACTAGAAAAACAATTTGGTCACAGGTGAATGAATGCAGTGCTCATGCTGAGACTGAAATGGTGAAAAGGGCAGGTATCCAAAAAAGATTTCTTCCTGTCATTATTTTTTTACCGGTACGCATCGTCACTGGTCCGCAGATGGTGAATCTTTGATGCACCGGATGAGGAGTCTTTGATCAAAATTGTCGGGCCATTCACCGGCTTGGGTATTGCCCATATCAGCCCGGCAATGGAACGTAAAGAAGCGCTGAAGGTTATCTGGTAAAGGCTCTTTTTTCAATAGTTCAATTTTTACAATTTTTTAAACGGTATCGATCAAACGGTTGATTTTTTATTTTGATACTTTGGTGATTTCGATAGGACGTTTGCAGGGAAGACAGGGAAGCGGATTTTCTGACTCTAAACCGAACTATAAAATAGAGCAGAGCAAAGAGAATATGAGAGGGTAACGGGTTGGGTAAAAATGGAAACAAATGCGGTTATCGCACTGGTTCTGGCAGGACTATTACTTGTCGTGGTTGCCGGATATGTATGGATTAAAAGTCAGGATCAAACCATATCCCTTGAAGGGGAAGTTATATATTCCGGGCTGCCGGGGCCGATTATCATTAACCATACCAGCACACATCTTTCCCAGATCCCAAAAACAGTACTTGAACGTGCAAAAACAACCCTGCATATTGTATATGGACATACGTCGCATGGAAGCCAGATCACGGATGGAATGACCGGACTTATCCAATTTTCCTCTGCTTCCTATAAAAGTTCACTCTATACCTGGAATAATGGTGGTGATAATGGAGCGCTGGACTTCCGTGATGGTGAAATATCCGGAGACCTTGGGCAGCCGGACCGTACTTCGTGGGCGGACAGAACCCGCACGTACCTCGATGCAAACCGTGATATAAATGTCGTCATGTGGTCTTGGTGTGGCCAGGTGTCCGAAGCCAGAGAAATACAAATCAATACCTACTTGTCACTGATGAACAAGCTCGAATCAGAATATCCGGATGTGAAATTTGTTTATATGACCGGTCACCTGGATGGGACGGGCGTTTCCGGGAACCTGAATACAAGGAATGAACAGATACGGAAATTTTGTCGTGAAAACAATAAAATCCTCTATGATTTTGCTGACATTGAGAGCTATGACCCTGATGGCAACTACTATCTTGACAAAGGGGCTGATGACGGTTGTTATTATAATGGAGGTTTGAACAACTGGGCAATTGATTGGCAGAACAGTCACCGCAAAGGTATTGATTGGTACGAGTGCGGTTCTGCCCATTCACAGCCCCTGAATGCAAACCAGAAAGCCTATGCAGCATGGTGGCTCTGGGCAAGGCTTGCCGGCTGGGACGGCATCACCCCGCCAAATCCCTGATTTTATAGGAGGATGGGGAAGGTTGTATGGGATTCCTTTATATACTGAAGAGATTGTTCTCAGGAATGATGGCAGGTATCAGATTGAATTTTATGGTCAGTGGGTAACCGTTAATTCAGAGGAACTCGTGAAATAAGAAGGAAATATCAGGATTTAGGTATTTAGCGGATTGCTGATTTTTTTATGGACCAGGCAAATTTCCGGTTTCAGAACGGGGAGATCATTTGTTGCTGTTTTCCAGACTTCGTCAATGGCTATGCCAAAATTTCATATCACTAAAAAAAACTAAGAAGAACCCGTTTTATTATGCAAAATCAGCTGATTTTAAAATCCCTTATATATGCATCCTGCAGCGATTGATGCTTTAAATGCCGTCCGTTCCAGTGGAAGAAAAGGGGTATAAAAAACATGATCAATTTGCCGGTTTGGAAAAATACCGTTGCTTATATGATAAAATTGAATAAACAGTTTGAAAATAAGAGAATTGTTACATGGATACTGCACCATTTTTTGTGGTTTGCTGATTCTGGTAAGTATGCAAAAATATTAATCCACTTCTTTTGTCTTTCAGGATTTAAAAAACGGATATTTTTCATATATGTCAATTATCCATAAAAATGCGAAATTAACAAAGATATAAGAAAAATTGTAAAATTTCACTTAAAATCTTATAAATTGAGCTTTAATCAAAATAGAAATGTTTATTTACTAAATAATATGTATATTTCCTTATCGACATAAACGGAGGTGATTGTGTAACAAGGTGTAACGATTTCGCTTGATATCATACATTAAATTACAGGGGGATCCACTAAAAAAATAAAATATCTGGAGAATGGACAGAACCCGACTATCACCTTCGTTGGGCACTCCCTTGTGAATTCACCTCTGTCTTTTTTTAATTTCTCAAATATTTCACTGAGTGAGGGGGTAATGACCACTCTTGAGAAGGGATATTGTACCGCTTTTGCAGTGTCAGAGAACAGCTATAAAGGCCGGCAGAAGCGACGCCTCCCAGCCTCTCATAACCACCGTCCTTTTAAAAAATTTTTCCGGATCGCTGCCGCCTTGATACCTTTTTAAAATCTCTGATCTAACCTTCAGGTTTCCCTGAATACTGTATCCCCCGTGGACTTTTTGGATCCCTTTATACCAACATCATGGTCTTTTGCAGCTTTTGTAAGGGTGCGTGTTCGAATTCGATCGACGTCACGATCTGGTGGAAATCTTCATACACCGCCTGGATGCGTATTCTTTCACAATTGGCAAGGTCCTCTGCAAGGACGACAGCCGCTTCACCGATTTTCGGGTAATAAAAGTTACTTTTTCAATCATAGTCTCCATTGCCCTGACTTCCGTGATGAGACCAGTACCTTGTTCTACAGCATATAGGCTCTCCTGAGATCCTCGAAGCTTCACGCTATTATGGGTAATTTTTTTAACAGGCGGGGATTGTGCTGCAGGATTCTTCAATCTCAAACCCGGCAGTCATTTATACCCGTGCGGACCCGACTCTGCTACTTACGGGGTAAATATCTCAAATATCAGTTACCCGTTTATTCAGAATTTGTGAACCGGAATGCCCCTGCCGGTACCATAATTTCAAACCTGGCACCTTTTCCCGGTTCACCGTTTTCCCGGATTGTCATACCGGTAATCCCAAGAATAGTCCGGGAAAGGAACAGACCAAAACCAGTGTGTTTGAAATACTTGCGCTGGAATATCGCCTCCTTGTATTCAGTTGGAACTCCCTCTCCATTGTCTGTATAGATTATTACTAGACTCTCTTTTTGCGTCTGGCAGGTAAATTCAATGGCTGTAACATTTTTCTCATGACGAAGTGTGTTTTCCAGAAGGGTGTAAAAGACCTTATCAATCAGGGGATCAGCATAAATTTCAAGATTGTCAAAGTGCACGTTAAGAGTCACATCAGAAAGCGGGAGGTTTGCTGCATTTGAGATAATGATCTTCCTGACATTAAACCATCCCGGGGACTGGGCCCCGATATCCTGGTAATCTTTGGTGAACATGATCTGGGTCTTGATGTTATGTGCTGCATGGATTTCCTTTTCGATAAAATCCTGTAAAGAGGGATCGGGAAATTTCATCTTCATCATATCGAGATAGCCGAGAATGGCGGTGAGCTGGTTGAGGATGTCATGCCGCGTGATCGTGTTTAACAGGTTGAGCTTCTCATTGGTTTGCCTGATGGTATCGGCATAACGCGTTGCTGCCGATGCATATTGCTCCAGTAACGCTTCAGTCTGCTTGATTTCAGTAATATCGATCAGCGACCCGACACTCCTCTTTGTGCCAGGCAACATATCGATGGTCAGCAGGATGGTGCGTATATCCCCCGATTTTGTAATAAGCCTGAACTCGTATTGTCTGAGCGCTTCATCCGGCTTTTGCCGGCGGATACGGTGCTGGGCAATCATCTTTTCGAGGTCTTCTTTGAAAATGAATTCTGTCCATGACTTCCGACTGTCGATATCCACCTGAGAATAGCCGGTCAGCCTGAAAAATTCTTTATTGGCAAAACCGATGGTAGTATCCTCTTCTATGATAACCATTGCAGTGCCGGTGCTCTCAAATACCGTCCGGTACCGGTTCTCGCTTTCCTTGATAGACGCTTCTGATGCGGCAAGGGTCTGTCGCTCCTGTTCGTTCCTCTGCTGTACATAGAAAAAAATCAGCAGAAGAAACACGAACAGGAGCATTGCGATAATCGACGGTGCACTGGCCTTGATAATCTGTATGTTCCAGTCCCCGGCATCAACATCGATGCCTATGACGGCAATAACAGTACCTGTGTTTGCATCCCTGATCGGAGCGAGGCCGCTGATCCACGTGCCCCAGCGATCGGCAATCGGACCCTCTGTTATCTCCTTTCCTGAAACAAACACATCCCGCAGGACAGCAGATGCTTCAGGATAAACCTGTCCCGGCGGTGAGTAATCCTCTGATTCCGGAGGTTCCGAGTCGATAAGGAAGTAGACCGTCCCGTCCGGCTGCTGTCTCAGAAGGTATATGAACCGGATAAGCGGATCGGCGGATTGGACCTGTCTCAGCTGTTCTTTTAACGCCAAATAGTCAGGTGATACCAGGTCAGCTGCAGAGCCCGTCAATCCTTTGACGTGCTCGGTACCGATGCTCCTCTGCATAAGCCTGGTTTTTGTGAGCAGGTCGGCCCGCAGGAGTTTTTCCTCCCTTTGAACGGTCCACAGGGTCAGAGCAGTTCCACTGATAAGGATAATAATTATTGCGATGATAAACCATCTGTTGGGGTTGCGAATCATTGGGAACTCTCCATGTGGATTCAAATATCGTATCTCCTCATCCAGTCTTCAGCTGTTTTCATTTCAATGCGAACGATATTAACAGTCTGGTTCCAAGGATATTAGCAGTTCTGAAAGATTTACATTGCGAAATGATTTGATACAAAAACCTGCAGTTCAATCCTGGTTTTTGTCTGTCAAGTATAAAACAAAACCTCTTCCTGAGAAACAGCCTGTTCAGGCTATTTTTATTGTTGTATCAGGAAGCTTATTTTCCGAATAAAATTTCACAAAATTCCTGTTTTTCATTTTCACACATCATCCTGAGGTACCAAACGATATATATCAGCAGAATTATTTTGTATAACGGTGAATTGGACGTAAAGGACCGGACAACTGAGAGGAGAATTCCTTATAATGTTTACTCATGACTTGTTTGACAAAGGCGTTGCCCTTGCCAATCTGAAAAACTTTAAGGAATCTATTGTTTGTTTCGATAAAATTCTCAGATTCAGCCCGGATAATCCTGATGCATTGTATAATAAAGGGGTTGCTCTTGCTGCTATAAAAAAGTATGAAGAGGCCATTTTATATTACAGAAAATCTCTCAATATAAATCCCTCTAATGCCGATGCTCTGAACAACCTGGGAGTCGCGTATGCTGCCTTGAAAAAGTATGAAGAGGCTATCGTCTGTTTTGATAAGGTGCTCAGGATGAATCCAAAGAATGAACTTGTTCTGATTAACAAAGGGGGCGCCCTTGCAAAACTGAAAAAGTATGATATGGCTCTTGTATATTTTGATAAAGTCCTGCTTGTTAATCCGGATAACGCCGATGTTTTATACAATAAAGGGGTAACTCTTGCCAGTCTTGCCAGGTACGTGGAAGCCATTACCTGTTACAACCGTGTTCTTGTATTAAATCCGGAAAATACCGACGCTTTAAACAATAAGGGCGTTGCTTATGCTGCCCTGAATATGCATGAAGAATCCATCGTGCATTTTAATAAAGTCCTTTCGATGAATCCAACATATAAACCGGCCCTGCACAATAAAGGGCATGCATTAACCAAATTAAAAAAGTATAATGAAGCTATCGAATGTTATGATCACGTTCTCAGGATCAGTCCGGAGGATTTCAATGCCTTAAACAACAAAGGTGTCGTGCTTGATGATCTGAAAAGATATGTTGAAGCTATCGGTTGTTACGATCAGGTTCTGAAAATCAATCCGGAAAATGCTGATGCCTTGAACAACAAAGGCGTTGCTCTTGCAGCCCTGGAAAAATATGAAGAGGCTGTTTGCTGTTACAACCAATTTCTTAAAATCCGCCCAAAGAATGTGCTTGTTTTAGTCAACAAAGGACGTGCTCTTGCCAAATTGCTAAAATATACCGAAGCTCTCGCGTGTTTTGATGAAGTTCTCATAATCAACCCTGATAACAGTGATGCATTGTATAACAAAGGGATTGTTCATAATGCTCTGGAAAAGGAGGTCGGGCAACAAAGTGTCCATCAGACTCCTGCGACCACCCACATTGTTCCTGTTTTAAACAACGATGGTATAGCCTTTACAGCGTTAAAAAAGTATGATGATGCTGTCACAAAATTTGATGAAGTTCTCATAATCAACCCTGATAACACGGATGCCTGGTATCAAAATGGTGTGGCTCTTGTCGGTCTGGAAAAGTATGAAGAGGCGATTTCCTGCTACGATCATGTACTCAAAATTAATCCGGACAACACCGATGCATTAAACGACAAAGGAGTAGTTCTTGCATCTCTCAACAGGTACAAAGAAGCGATTAGCTACTATGATCAGGTCCTTAAAATTGAACCGGATAATGCAGACGCATTGAACAACAAGGGCGTTGCTTATGGAGCTTTAAACAGGTATGAAGAAGCCATTGTCTATTTTGATACCATACTTAGAATAAAACCAGACCATGAACTCGTTCTGATGAACAAAGGATATGCTCTCACCAGCCTTGAAAAGTACGAAGAGGCCGTTGCATGTTTTGATAAAATCCTGATGATCAATCCGGATAACGCAGATGCTTTATACGACAAAGGCGTAATGCTTGCCAACCTTAACCGGTGTGATGAGGCGATTGCCTGTTACGATAAAGTCCTCAAAATCAATCCGGATCACACTGAAGCTCTGAACTATAAAGGAGTTGCATATGCCGCTTTAAAAAAATATGAAGAGGCTGTTGTATGTTTTGATGACGTCCTTAACATCCATCCGGACCATGAATGTGCCGGTCTTATAAAAGGAATTACACTTGCCGTCCTGAAAATGTTTGATGAGGCGATCGCACGTGTTGATGGAGATAAATCGCTGTAATATCCGTAATATCCGATAGAATAGTTGATCTGTGGAATTATTCCTGGTTAGATATCGGATCTGACTATGCTTCTTTGGTAGATCTCCTCCATTTTTCATCATGAATTTTTAACGACTTATTTATGCGATGAATTGCAATCCCATAATTGATTGAACCATGAGAAAAACCTCCGATTTGGTAGAAGAAATGCGCGAAGTAGCAAAAACTTCCTGGCTGGCTGCAATTGCAGTCGGGTTTGAAACAGAGACAAAATTTATCTTCAGTTCAAGCAGTCATCCCCTTGAAGACTTAAATATGCTAGTAAAAAAAGGTGGAGCTCCTGTCGGGTTGTTGCGATTTGAAAAAGAGAATGATTCAGTACAGGGTTCATACCGTCCATTCGAGGAATATGAAAATGAAGAATGGGTTCAAAAATATCTTGCCGATCTTCTTAAAAATACCGGGGAAATAATAGCATTAGGCCAGAATCAACAAGGTATACCCGATTATTAATTGAAAACCCTCTTACCCGATTACACGTCATCCTGCCCCTTGAGATAATCGCGGATTCGTCAGAAAATATACGGTATTTCTTAATAGCGCAATTGCGTGGGTCATTTAGGGTGTGATAATGATCGTCATGGGATTGCAGTTCCTCCAGGTCTACAAACTCTGGTAAAAAATTGTTGGTGTTATTGTGGTTATCGGGATTTATTTCCTGTATCCCGCCTTCTTTTGATTATATTGTTTCTTGTCATGATAATCCAGACATACCAGAAATGTGCTATTTCGTGGATTTGTTGTCAGCTTTCGGAAGGATTATGTGCCATCGGATCCAGAGCATCCGCATATGGGTGAAATAATTGAAAATCCCCGGCTCCATAATCGGAAATATATTTTTTCCGACCGGCATGATGCGGGAAAGCAACTGGGAGCGTTGTTCAGGACATTTCCATCCCTCCATGAACCTGTGGTTCTTGCCATTCCGGCAGGTGGTGTGCCGATTGGCAGGGAAGTCGCCGTGGCGCTTGGTGCATCCCTTTCACTTGCTATTGTCAGAAAGATCCGGATTCCTGGCAGTACTGAAGCCGGATTCGGAGCTGTAACCTGGGACGGGCAGGTACTTATCAATGAACAGCTCCGTTCGGCACTCGGACTATCAGCGGATGAGGTTGATTCAGCGATTGCACAGACAAGAAAAAATGTGCTCGAGCGGATTGCCCGTTTTACCGGTGGGAGGGAGTTTCCTTTGCTGACAGGAAAACCGGTTATTCTGACCGATGATGGGCTTGCCTCGGGGTTCACGATGCTCGCTGCAGCAAAAAGTGTGGATCTCCACCAGCCTTCCCGTATAATAGTCGCGGTTCCCACTGCATCAGCCTCATCAGCTGAGCTTGTTTCCCGGTATGTTGATCAACTGGTCTGCCTGAACCTCAGGACCAGCCGGCAGTTTGCTGTCGCTGATGCATATGAACGATGGTACGACCTTGATGATCGTGAAGTTCTCGAGGAACTTGCCAGCTTACCCTGACAATGTAACAAAGTAGCCAATACAGGCAGAAGTATTTCCAGCTTTGAACATCCTGTACGAGAATATTCCGGCACGGCTAATCAGGCTTGACCGCTGGGTCGGGTGGGTCTACGAAGAGCGGAATGAGGGGAAAAGACAAAACTCCTGAATGTTCCGGTGCCTGGTAAAATGCGTCCTGCAGTTGTCAATGTCCCTTTTTTATGGAAGACATCCGAGCAGGTAAAAATGCTTATGAAACCGGTGGGTTTGACGGGATCGGGTTTGTTCCGGGACAAGGAATTTGGGGCATCTATTCGATCATGCAACTGACGAAATGGTAAAAGAAGCGTTTTCTCTTGGCTCTTTAGCTTAAATGGAGTCCTTCTGGTCCAGGGAGTGCATGTGACCGGGCTTTCATACTAAAAGGCGGAAAAAAGATCTGTAGAACTCTGCATGCAATGACGTTTTTTTACCGATACCGGCACAATCATCAAACAGCATCTTCTGCTAAAAAAATCTGCAATCCCTCTGGGAAGAAAAAAAACAGTACATTGTACCGGGTGTCAGGGTACAAAGGTGATGCCGGTATATACAGACCCCAAAAAACCATCCTCTCCAACACGCGGGTTGAAATGCTGAATGATCAAATCCCTGAACTCTTTTTCAAGAATAATCCGGGGAAAATCCCTGGTGTGTTTTTTAAAAAACCTGACCCATTCTGCCCAGAGAAACATGCACTGAACAACACGTACTGCACTATAGTTTACATGACGGGATATATACTCCTGAAATAGTATTAATTCATGCAGTTCTTCCTTGTTAATTTTTATACCATGATTAGCACATTGCTCAGCAAGCTGGTTTTGCAGGGTATGATCTGTTGTGTTCTGGTGTTCTGACAGGACATTTTTTTTACCTGCAGGTTTTTGAAATTTATTCTGAAATAACGTAAAACGCGTATTGATTCTGAACTCAGCACAGGTCCCTGAATCTTTCGTGATGACTGAAATAGAAATCACCATGATACGATATCACTAAGAAATTTATAGTGCATTGCCTGATTATCAATTTTTGAAACACATTTTGAAACATTGTTCATGAGGTGGGGTTCCCCATGAACGATATTTTTATCCATACCGCGTTGCATCTACAGAAATAATGAACCGTACCGCAACCATTGTACCGGTCCGGCAATTGATGCTGGAGTATGCCCGGCTGACAGGACTTGATCCTGCCAGCGTTCACCCGCGACGATACCTGTGGACAGATGCGTTTGCAGTATGTAATTATCTCGGACTTTTCCACAATACTAACGACGAAATCTACCGTCAACTGGCGCTGCGTCTCATCGATCAGGTGCATCACATCCTGGGACAGCACCGCAACGATGACCCGCGGACCGGCTGGATCAGCGGGCTCTCTATGCAGGAAGGTGAACTACATCCAACCAGAGGCGGCCTGAGGATTGGAAAATTCTTACCTGAACGCGGCCCGGATGAGTATTATAACGCCCGACAGGAATGGGACCAGGATGGCCAGTACTTCCATTACCTGACAAAGTGGATGCATGCGCTTAACCGCGTGAGCCAAGTTGCTGGCAACCCGGTTTATACCATGTGGGCAATCGAGCTTGCGCATACGGCTCTTACCAAATTCACCTATCTCCCCAGGGACGGTGGCCGGAAAAGGATGTTCTGGAAGATGAGCATTGATCTTACTCGTCCGTTGGTTCTTTCCATGGGCCAGCACGATCCTCTTGACGGACTCGTTACCTGCAATGAACTTCAGCTTACAGCAACCAGAGATTTCGGGCAATCCCTCCAGCCTGATTTGGTACAGGAGATTTCTGATATGACCGATATCTGCAGGGGCATAAGGCTCTCCACCGATGATCCTCTCGGCATTGGAGGTCTCCTTGCCGATGCTTCAAGAATCACTCAATTGATGATCCGTGGTGGTCCGCGGTATACTGGTCTTCTGGAATCCGTGCTTGATTCGGCTCTTGACGGGTTAGTCTCCTTTAAAGAATCCGGTTCACTTCAACTCCCTGCCACGCACCGTCTTGCCTTCCGCGAGTTAGGTCTGTCAATCGGTTTGTCAGGAGTTGAACAACTGCCGGAATTGATCGGGAATAATCCACATTTGTTTGGTAATATCCATTCATTGCAGCAAAAGGTAAGTATCCTCCTTGAATATATGCCTGTCAGAGAAAAGATTGAACAGTACTGGCTGGATGGGAAAAACAGGGAATCCGGCACCTGGACAGAACACCTTGAAATCAACATGGTGATGCTTGCAACCAGTCTTGCTCCTGAAGGATTTCTCGAGATTAAACAGTAACAAAATCTTCTGCAATCAGACGGCAGAGCCGGTTGCTTTCTGCGAGGTACACAGGCGTCTCGCGGATTATCTTATCCCTCTGGTGATGTTTGAGATCCCTGCTCCAGTTTTTTATAATTTCTTCGGTAAGTTCAAGATGGAACTGCAATCCGAGTGCACTCCTGTACGCGAATGCCTGGTTTCTTACCTTTCTTCCAGTACAGAGCAATCTACCCCTGTAAGGGATTTTAAAAAGTTTCCCTATGAAGCTGAAAAACATGGAAGGTTTCCGGAAACTGTGAGAATACTCCTTCCCTTGTTTGCTCGCACCGTATCTGATGCCAGCCGGTCTCATTTGCATAAGAGCAGACTTTCGCTCCAAATGCCGAAGCGACGAGCTGGGCGCCAAGGCAGATCCCGATTATCCTGTTTCCTTTCTTAACAGCGTTTCGGATAAGCGCTTTTTCCTCTTTCAGGAACGGGTACTCCCGTTCATCATTCACGCTCATCGGGCCGCCAAGAAAAATGAGGTGTGAGCCATCAGTTCCTGGGAGTTCGAGTGATTCATGTAGCCGGTTATACTCAAATGGTATGTTTCTTTGCGTAAAAAAAGATTCAAAATAACCAAGGGATTCATTGGCAACATGTTGAAATGCGGCGATTTTCATGATATCATATCAGGCTTTGAATGTTCAGATAAAAAATATGTTCTGAACAATTCCCAGGTATGAGTTACAGTGAACACAGGTTACATGCCGGATACGCAATCGCCTTTATATCTCTCACGCGAAGAAACACCCTCACATCATGACACTGATTGCAGAGTCAGTCCTCGTTTCCTGGAATTTTTTAAAAATCTTAAATTTTCATTATTTCAGATATCAATGCGTGAGTAACTGCAAAATATCCAGCAGCCATGAACGATAAAAACTCATCTCCCTGAGATTATCGGAAAACGAACGAAACCGATAATGTATTAATAACAACCCGACCTAATGCTTCATATTCCATGAACCAGTCATCCGGCGTGACAGCATACACAGATCCGCTGCAGATTCCCTGGTCGCATACCGATCTTGTCAGGTTCTGGGTGATTGTATCATTTATTCTTTCGATTATCGGGATAGCTTATATCTCAATGTCTGCGGGTTATGGTACTATTGTCCCCCAGCTCTTCTACTTCCCTATCCTGTATACTGCATATTTCTATCCTGGCCGGGGTATGTATGTTGCCTGCAGTTGTGGTGTTGCATACTCATTTGTTGCTGCATTTTTTATAGTTCCTGAATTATCAGCAGTGGCAGGGATCATCGTTCAGGTACTGCTCTTTATTGGTATTGCGGCAGGATCCGCATTAGTGTTGAAAAACAGGGAAAATGTATTTCATGCACTACCTGTGGATGATGCAAAAACAGTACAAACCATGATCAACACAGGTGAAAGTGACCGTATAGAATTCAAATTACAATCCCTGTGGAGTACGGGTTTCTCCAGTGAGGAGATTCTTGCCAGTGATTCGGCCGAAATACGGAAATACCGAAATAATGCTTCAAAATTTATCATCGCACGTTCTATTGCCGGTTTTTTGAATACTGACGGTGGAGATCTCATCATCGGCGTTCAGGAGGACAGGATTAAAAATGCAAACCATATCGTGGGGATTGAGGAGGACTATCGCAAATTACATGAAAAAGACCGGAATCCGGACGGGTACCGGAGGATGATTGTTGACTCAATTATCCAGAAATATCTTCCGGAGGTCTTTGACTCGGTAAGCAGGTTCATTCGTATTTCCTTCCCTTCCCTTTCGGGAAGCACGCTCTGCCATGTGCACATCATGCCGTCGGATAAGCCGGTGTTTGTTGTGTCCGGCAATGAAGAACTTTTCTTTATCAGGATTGATGCGTCGACGCGGAGCATCACCGGAAAAACCCTGACTAATTATACCCTTACCCGGTTTGCCTCTCCCTGAATAAACGGCCACATGTTAAGGGCAGTTCTCTTTTGCACTTTCCTTGTTACAAACAGCCTGACCTTATAAGAGCATTAAACAGGATTTGAGTTCTGACCACACCTGCATTTCTCCTCTCTTCATCCCCCCTTTATCGGGACTTCCCGATCATCAATGGTCGCCTGGAATGGAGCGCAGCTGCATTTTATAATCAGAACAGGCTGATTGCAGTCAGCCAGATTGTCACGGGGACTGCCACGATAAAGCTAAGGGAAATTAAAAGAAATGCCCACTCATACGTTTTTAAGGGTTTTTTTGCCACAAAAAGATAACTTTCCCTGCCATACCCCCGGCAGAGCATACTCGTATATACCCGTTCCCCCTGTTCGTATGAACGGATAAACATTGTGCCGATGGTGTAGCCCAACTGCCTGAGACGGTAGCGGTACGGGAGATGGCGATCGAAAGCATCAAAACATTTTGTTTTTAATGTCTCATTGATCTTACGGTACATGTAACCGAAGACAAACAGATAGCGGATCATCATGCCCAGTGCAAGCGCAAACTCCGGGGGCAATCCCATCCGTGCGGCTCCTTCGAGCAGGTCATGCATCTTTGTTGTCGATGAGAGGAGAATGATGAACGAGATGCAGATAACAAATTTGACCAGGAGTATAAATGCAAATTCGATCGCTTCAGCATAGACGCTGATACCCAGCGGAAGACTCATAACCACGTGATAATCGGTGTAGTACTTATTTTTTAAAAAAATCTGAAAGAAGATGATCATTCCCCAGAGCGGGACAATCGAGAACAGACGTTTTGCATAGACCACCAGAGACAACCGGGTACAGCACCAGAGCAGGAAAAAGAATGCAAAGAAGATAGCTCCCACGGTATAAATCATGATCGAGTAGGGCACGGCAATAAGTGCAATGATTGCTGCAAACGCAATCACAATCTTCACCCGTGCATCAAGACGGTGAATTGCACTGTTCCGATAAGCATCACGTTCTATCTGGAAAAGCTCTTCAATCATGATCGTTTGCCAAATGCACGAAGAAGGGATTTTTCTGTATCCGCATACGTATACGCCATCGACACTTCAACACCATGTTCTTTGAGGGTATTGAGAAGTTTGGGAAGTACAGGTATATCGAGCCTTACTGACTTGAGCATCTCCGGCTGCACGAAAATCTCATCCACCGTCCCGCTCGCCACGATACGCCCCTTGTCCATGACGTAGATGTAATCCGCTATCTCAGGAACGAGAGCAACATCATGGGTAGAGAAAATGACGGTCATGCCGTATTTTGCTGAAAGCGAGTTGATGAACCTGTTGAGATCAGCAACGCCCCGTGGATCAAGGCCGGCATTCGGTTCATCGAGCACAAGCACTTCGGGTTCCATCGCTATTACTCCTGCAATTGCGACCCGCTTCTTCTCACCCCCGCTCAGGTGATGCGGTACCCGGCCGGCAAGATGTTCAATTCCTACTACCCGAAGGGCTTCGTGCACCCGGTGATGGATAGTTTCGGCATCGAGACCGAGATTAGTGGGACCAAAGGCGATATCCTGTTCAACTGTTGGCGAGAAGATCTGGTCATCGGGGTTCTGGAAGACAATGCCGACAAATTTCCTTATTTCCCGGCTGTTCTGCTTTGTAATGGGTTCTCCACGGATGAGGATGGAGCCTGAGGTGGGTTTGAAGATGCCATTAAAGTGCTTGAACAGCGTGCTTTTTCCTGCACCGTTCGATCCAATCACCGCGATACGGGCATTTCTCGGGGCGATAAAATTGATATGGTCCAGTGCCGTGACGTTGCCGGGATAGACATAACAGAGATCGCGGGTCTCGATCAGGTGCATGAGTATAGAATGTAGGTTGAAAAAATGTAAAGTTCTTTGGTTTTATTTTGCTGGTTTGCCGGCAGTCTTGATGCCGTAGGCAAGCCCGAGCACCACAAGGAACGCGAGGATAGTACCGAACACAATTGCTATGATACCGCCCAGTGGTCCCATCTCTTCTCCGAGTGCGTAATCCGGCATTGGTGATGTGTAGGAGAACTTACCGTTCAGGTCTTCCTGGATCTCAGCATTTTCCGGTGTGTCACCAGTCAATTCTTTTTGTCCCTGTACGACAAGCACTGAACTTTCAAGGCCATCGGGATCGCCGGATGCCAGGAAGACTGCAACGACACCGATGAGCAGTGCGATGATAATACCTGCAATAATGAATGTCTTGTTGTCCATCATGATGATTATGCCCCCGTTGAAGTCTTAACCCCGGTATCTATAAGGTCCGGTCTGGCACTGGAAATGAGGTAAATCGCTGCCACGGTTACAAATCCTTCGATAACACCGATGGCAGCATGGTAGATCCCCATCGCAATCATCCCTTCAACGAGAGGGAAGGTGCCTGCCAGGTACATCTCAACCGATGCCGCAAGGGCTGGGATCACGCACGCCAGCCATGCTGCAGCGAACCCGGCAACAGGCATATTCTTTGTCATCCTCATGAGTCCCTTAAACGAGTAGAACCCAACAAAACCTCCAATCACACCCATGTTTATGATGTTTGCTCCCATGGTGGTAAGACCGCCGTCCCCGAACAGGACTCCCTGCACGATAAGAACCAACGCGAGGATGAAGACTGCGGCAAAGGGAGATCCGAGAATGATCGCGGCAAGCGCCCCACCTACGAGATGCCCGCTTGTCCCCATCGAAACGGGGAGGTTGAAGGACTGGAGGGCAA
>CAYWHL010000015.1:0-24000 GCA_964457995.1 uncultured Methanoregula sp.
CGAACCGATGCCGGTAGCAAACGCTCCTGCTGCACCATACATGCAGGTGTGGGAATCAGCCCCGACAATGATCTCGCCTGGTACGGCATGCCCTTTCTCCATCACGATCTGGTGACAGACACCTTCATTGATGTCATAATTGTGGATGTGCTGTTCGGCAGCAAATTTACGCATGTATACATGGTGCTCGGCTGCCGGAATGGAGTCTGCCGGGATCTGGTGGTCAAAGAGCATGATGACATGCTTTGGGTCAAACACCTTCGATCCACCCATCTCGTAGAACTTCTGGATAGCAAGGGGGCCGGTAATATCATGGATCATTGCCCCATCAACAGGAGCCATTACCACTTCGCCTGCCCGTATATCCCTGCCACACTTTCTGGAAAATATCTTCTCTACGATTGTTGCTCCCATGCTCAATCGGGGTACTATACGTGCTCAGTTATATTGTAGTTTGTGAGTGAGCAGGTTTGCATCGATAACTGCAAGTATTTTCGTAGTTAAGGCAACATTTAACCTCTAATTGGATTAAGATTGTACGATAATCATGATGAAAAAGATCTCTTTCCTCGGTATTGTCATCGTTATCCTTGCGATGATATGCATCGGTAGCGTTGCAGCTGTCACTTCAGATACATGTAACGAAAACGTGATTCATGCTTATGGCAGCGGGAATATTATTGGCACTCCTGACCGGGCACAGGTTACTTTTGCAGTTGCGACTGAGAATATTGATGTAAAAATCGCACAGAAGGCAAATGCAGCCCAGATGACAAAGGTAATCGATGCGCTTGTTGCCGCCGGCCTGCCAAAGGATGCACTCAAGACCACCGGTTACAACATTTACCCTCTGTATGATGATTACTCAAAGACACCATTTGACCAGAAAATCCGTACCTACCAGGTAACCAACACTCTTACGGTCACGCTCCACGATGTCAACAGGACCGGCGAAGTCATTGACATCGCGGTCGCAAACGGAATAAACCAGGCAAGTTCCATCCAGTTTATGCTCTCCGATGAACAGGCACAGGTACTCCGGACCGAAGCTTTGAAAAAAGCAGTATCGCGTGCACGCGCAGATGCTGATACCGTTGCCGGTGCACTGGGTACTGCAATTATTGGTGTGCAGAGTGTTGATATCAGCGGCGGTTATGCCCCGGTGCTTTTTGAAAACTATAATGCAGTCGATGCCCTGACAAAGTCTGCGGCGCCAACTCCCATCCAGCCCGGCGATGTAACCGTAACCGCACAGGTATCCATCACATACTCAATCCGCTGATTTATCAGGATCTCTTCACAACTTTTTTACATTAGCAGCGTATGATTATTCCTTTAGCCCCAATGCCGGGTCCAGCTTTGCTGGATATACTATCTACAGAATTAAAAAATTTCGAATATCTAAAAAAATTGCGGATACAATAGGATTGATTTTGATATGGAACGCAATATAGGCTTTAAAGAGCGAAGGTACATTGAGGAATTACGAATTCTCACAAAATCCACTGCTCTCGATTGTGTGATCGATGACCGGTTTGACCGTGTAATCTATGTGATTCGCCAGGGAGATATGGGACTTGCCATCGGGAAAAAAGGAGATAATATAAAACGTCTCCAGAGTGTGCTTGGCAAGCGGATCGAGATGGTGGAATATGCGGAAACCCCGGAAGAATTTATCACAAACGTCTTCAAACCGGCCGAAGTGGTGAGGATTGAAAGAGGTTCAGAAAACGGGCCATTGAATGTGTTTGTGAAGCAGAGAAGCGACCTTGGGATAGCTATCGGGAAAGCAGGATGCAATATCGAAAAAGCGCGCATCCTTTCGCGAAGGTTTTTTGGATCTGATGTCGGGGAGGTTCTTCTCGATCAGGAGGAGGCATGAAAGGTACCGTGGATCCTGCGATTATCGCTGAGATTTGGACTGTTATTTCTGAACGGGCAAAAAACCCATCGCAGGAATCCTATACAAGCCGGCTGCTTGGAGATGACAAGGGAATTGACAAGGTGCTTGAGAAGGTAGGTGAGGAGTCAACTGAATTTATTATCGCTGCGAAAAACGGTGTGAATGTTCGCACGGTCCAGGAAGCATCTGATCTCATATTTCACCTTCTCGTTGCGTTGCGTGCAGCAGATATTGACCTGTCGGATGTGATGGAGGAACTGCAAAGGCGGCGGAAATAGGGCTTTTTTAGAAATGTATTAAAAAACCTGAACGCTCAACGGGATTTCATTACCGCTGCCCTTGCTTTCTTAAAAAATGCGATATCTTCTGAGATGTTGTTTTTCTTTATGCGTGCCTGCGTTCTGACTGACGAGCTTTTCTTTAAAAAATCGTGGTGTTCAGATATGATTCAGGGATGTTGCAACTCGATCTATCAGGTACGATGAATACCGCCGCCCCCGATGGAACGCCCCCGCAGCGGATCGGTGACTAAACAAAAAACGCACTGCCCGCCGTGCCTCTAAAGAGGCCCTGAAGCGGGGGTCATTCATGTTCAGTGCGATTTTCAAGATTCGGATGTGAACCGAATCGATACATGTGCGTTTCTCAAGAGCCGTAAACAGCCATAATCTTCATTTCCGCAGAAACGTGGACAGGTCAACCATTGTTGGAAGATCAGCCGTTTTCTGGCCGGCCGTGGCAAGCACGTTTTCATCCACAAATATTGGAACCTCTGCCCGAAGCGCAAGGGCAATGCCGTCACTGGGACGACAGTCAATATACTCCCTTTGTTGATTGGTCGAGAGCACAAGCTGGGCGTAATATACCCCATCCTCAATGCTGTCGATGCGGAGATGATGTATGGTAATGGAAAATTTCGTAACCATATCCAAAAAGAGATCGTGTGTGAAAGGTCTGGACAGAATTTCCTTGTTTTTCGCGCTGTTGATGGATACGGCTTCCCAGAGCCCGATAAAGATTGGGAGGCTTCGCTCACCACAATCGGTGAGCACTACAAGAGGAACTGTCGTAGCGTCACTCGTTGCGACAAAGACTCCTTTTACCTCACACCTGACTGAAGTCATGTTTGTGCACAATGATTGCTGTAATCAGTGATAAGAGTTAAGGTTAGTTTAAACCGACTCATTCCTTGGATTTTACTTCGCGACGCACAATAATGATACTTGAGAGAATTCCGAGTGCAATATTAAAGTAAAAGAGAATGATCCGCCAGATGACAACGAATATACCGACTATCGATGCCGGGATAAACAGGGCATAGAGCGATATTGCTCCCACTTCAGCAATACCGGAGCTACCTGGGGTGAGCGGGAGCATCATTAAGATTGCGAGGATGAGCTGAATCACAAAAGATTCAAGAATGAGCGGGGGCTGCCCAAGTCCGAGTAGGATAAGGGAAGCGATTAAAATCTCTGAGATCCAGTAGAGCAGGGAAAACAACAATCCCCACAAGAGCCCTCCTTTGGCACTTTTCACAAATGTGATCACCGCCCCATTGAAATTATCAATCTCCTTGTCAGCCCGCACGACAAATACTTCTACTCTGGCGATTTCCCAGGTACGGGTGAAGAAGCGTGCAATACGGTGTACGACCTTTTTTACAACGTCCGGCCGCTTTATGGCAAGGTAAAAGAGAAGCAGGCAACCTATAACAAAAATCCACGTGATAAAGACCATGACTTGCGAGATTGCGCCCACGCTTTTCCACTGATCAGCAAGGACAATCATCGCAAAAGCTGCGAGGAAGGCAAGAACGATGCCATCCAGCACCCTCTCCACGATCACAATTGCGGTTGCATCCCCAAGTGGCACCTTAGCCCGGTAGAGTTCGTGAATCCTTACCGGTTCCCCTCCCGCCTGTGAGGGAGTTATGGCAGCTGCAAGCAGGTTGGCAAAAACAAGGTTCAGACCGTAGAAAAAACCGATCCGGTAACCCAGCGAACCAGACATCTTCTGGACGCGCAATGCCCAGAAGCACATAGAAAGAATATGGATTAAGAATGCGAGAAGAAGGAAGAACGGGTTGACCTGCTGGAGATACTGAACAGTATTTTCATTGATGGTGAGGAACAGGATTATGACTAAAACGAGAAGAGAGAACCCGATTGAAATATAGAGCCATCTTACCTGCGACTTCTCCATTCGAGTTCTCCCGTCAAACGAGCACCATATGTATGTGCGTAGTATCTTAACAGGTTATTGGACATAGTATTAACGCTTTTATGCCTCGAATCCATGTTTACGAACACGGCTAATCTGTAAGAAGTTTCCTGTTACACCGTGAAGATCTCCCGCTCTGCCTCAATGCGGAAGAAGCCGGCTGTCACCCCTGCATCGAGCCATCCGTGACCATAACAGAAACGGGCAAGGGCATCTTCAAGTGCTCCGGACTTCTGGTAATAATCTCCCCATTTGTAATAAATCCCGGCAATAAAAAGTATACATCCGGCATACCGATAGCTGATTGTAGCTGGATCCGGGCCGCAGGTAACTGATGATAAAGCGGTATCCAGCAGGTGTGCATACCGATGTGTCTTTTCTTCAAGTTTTGTCCTGAATGGTGCCTGGAGTATCTCATGCGGTCCCTTGAACGGGCAGATTGAAGGGCGTGAGATGGCAAGAAGTCCGGAGGACGTCCCGAAATGCAGCCAGCCAAACCCGTAATAAAAACTGGCAAGTGTATTGACCGGATCTCCCGATTTAAAAAACGTTATGCCGTCAGATTCGTAAGCATGGGTCATTTCCAGGACAGATGCAGCGATTTTGCCGAGATGAGTGCCATCTGGTACTGAGATGTGCGTCGCAGTGAGCGCCTCAGTTAAAAGGACCTGGCATTCTGCGATCTTCATAAGCCGGCAAACATCTCCAGGTACGATCGTTCCATGTCATGAAGTTCTGCAGGGACTATCAGGATGTGAAGTGGCAGACCGAAATTGACAGATTTCAGGGTGTCTGCAGATCCAGCTCTGACAATGGGCTCATCTGATCCTGCCCGTGCAATGCCGACATAAAGGGGTATGTGCATCTTTTTATCTTCTGCCATCTTTTCGAGAAGGGCAATAGCCTCTGGAACAATCATATACCTTTCATCCTGGATATCAAGGTACACCAGCGTGTGCAGCCGCAGTGACAGGTTCTGCGTGATGACATCGATGGATGTTGTGGGGAACCAGTTTTTCTGGGGGAAGGGCAGCGAGCAGGACTTTCCAAACCGGTAGTTCTGGAGCCCGGAAAGACCGCAGACTGCACTTGAGATGGATGCTCCATGAATAATTGCGGTTTTTATTCCTCTCGATGCAGCACGCATCCGAAGGTCTGTATGGGTTGTGGAGACCATGGGGTCACCAGCGCAGAGAAATACTACGTGTTCACGCTCTGCTTTACTCAGAATCTCATCGGGATGCTGTTCAACATCTTCCCGGCCGAGCAGATGCACGGGTTTTCCATAATGTCTCTTTAGCTCTTCATATGATGTGCCCATGAGCCGGGAGGTGTAAATTTCAAGAAAGATATGGTCCGCATTCCGGATAGTATTGAGCCCTTTTTCTGAAACATCAGCCTTGTCGTAAAGTCCAAGGCCTATAAATGACAGCAACGTTTCCCTCCCTTTCTAAAAATCGACCTGTTCATCCTGTCCATTCCACAGCACATGTCTCCAGGAATAATTATCATTTTTTGCCAATCATATCCACTGCATACCGGCTCAATCTGTGGAGCTTCGGTTTTATACCTGTTCATGTATCAGGTGATCATTTCATGAGAATGTTTATAACCGCTCCTATTAATACGCCCAGAAAGACTGTATAAATCGATATAATGGCAGTAATTCGTATGCCCAGCTGGCGATACAGCACCGCGAGAGTGGAGGTACAGGGAATAAAAAGGACACTCACAATAGCAAACGTGTAGAGCTGTGCTGATGTCATCACCGAACCGAGGTCAGCGGTACCGGCAAGGACTGCAAGGGTCTCAAAAGCGAGTTCTTTTCGGAAGATTCCAAATAAAAGTGCGGTGGGGGCATAGCCAGGCAACCCAAGCAGAGTACTAGTTAGTGGTCCAACCATCCGCTGAAATGCATCTGTCAACTCAAAAAACTGGAGAAGTCCAAGCCCTATACTGGTGATGATCAATAACGGCATAGCAATAAAGAGGAACTCTTTGATCCGGAGCCAGGATTTTGCCAGAACCAGATGTGCCTGAGGTCTGCGGAGAGGAGACATCTCAACGATCATACCAAACTGTTCACCAGGAGTTATGCGGCTGAGCATGACTGCAGTCAGAATCAGGAGAATAAACACAATAATATAAATGGAAAATGCCCAGAGTATCCCGACAAAGGCAGCGACGATGCCGGCAATGACCACGGTCCGGGCAGAGCAGGGGACCATGCTGATAAGAAACGCTGCAATTGTCTGTTCACGGCGTGTCTTCAGGATACGCAGACTCATCACAGCGGGCACTGTGCATCCAAACCCTATTACCATAGGGATTATCGCCTCTCCGTGCAGGCCGAGACGGTGCATTGCACGGTCCGCAACGAATGCGGCACGGGTCATATATCCCGTATCCTCAAGCAGCGAGAGCCCAAGGTAAAAGGTGAAGATAAACGGGAATGCGATCCCAAAACCTGCCTGAAGTGCTATCAGCATCGAAAAGCCGATCTGGTCCCACAGGGGCGGTAATGCCAGTGCGGTAAACGGGGTGATGAACGATGTTGTGAATAACTCGACAATGATTGCCTCCATCCATGAACCTATCACAAACACTGAGAGCAGCAACAGGAAAAGCACAGTGCCGAGAATCGGGACACCGGGAAATGCCCTTGTGAGAAGACTATCCAGATCGTAGGATTTTTTCCGTTCACTTTTTCTGACTGCTGCTGCTGTAATCCCCCGGGAAAAATTGTGCCGGTTTGTGGCGATGATCTGGCGGACTGACATATGGTGACGCAGTTCGATCTCTTTTGCAATCGCACCTGCTGCATCAAGGAGTATCGGGTCCTCCCCGATTCCCTGCAGGGCGAGCAGGTTTTTATGGATGGGTGTCCCGATAGTCTTTTCAAGACTTTTTAATGCTGCTTCTATATGGTGATCATACGGGACATGTATAAGGGCAGGTCTGGCCTCGTTTAAAGCCACAGGAAGTATTCTGTCAATATTTCTCCCTTCCGATGCAGCAGTAAGAATGACAGGAACACCGAGGAATGAGGAGAGTTGACTGGCATCGATCAAGAGGCCCTGCCGTTCAGCCTCATCGATCATGTTGATGACAACAATCATTTTCGGTGAGAATTCCGCCGCCTGCACAAAAAGGTAGAGATTTCTCTCGAGCTTAGTGGCATCGAGAACTGCTGCAATGACATCCGCCACGCCACGCTCAAGGAATATTCGCACAAGCGTCTCTTCTTCAGAGCTGCCATCAAGGGAATAGATGCCAGGCAGATCAACAAGCTCGATCTTTTCCTTCTTGTAGCAGACATTGCCACACTCAATCGTTACTGAGGTTCCCGGGTACCGGTTGACCTCAACGCCCAGTCCGGTGAGCTGGTTGAAAATCAGGGATTTTCCTGCACCAGGATTCCCAAGAAGCGCGATTTTCACGGTAAACGCTCCACACCGATTGCGGAGGCGATCTCGGGACTCAATGCGACATCACATCCCTTGACCTTCACAACAAGAGCACCGTTGGATAATTTTCGTTTTATTGAGATATATTCCCCGGGAACCATCCCGAGATCAAGGATACGTTTTGCACATGCCCTGCCATGGATACAATGGATGGTGACATTTTCCCCCTCAGAACAATCAGCGATGCTGGGGCATTGACAGTCCTTTTCCTCCACTCGGTTTTTTAAGGTACTTTCCTGCCTCCGGTATCTGCCCCGCCCCGGGTGCCACTGTCGATCCTGTTTCACGATTAACTGGCCTAACCGGTCAATAGTTTCATCAGACACGGTATGTTCAAGGGTACATGCTTCATCCGAAGCAGAGCTAGAATCCATACCGAGAATCTCTGATAAAAAGCACTGGAGGGTTTCATGTTTTTTTATGACACGTAACCCGGTTTGTTGTCCTTTCCCGGTCAGCGCAATCAATCCGCCCGGTAAGATAGTGACATCCCCGCTGGAAACAAGCTCATCCATATCAGAATGCACTACTGACTCTGCTTTACCCAAGCCTGCCGCTATGTCGTCGTAACGAGGGGGATGAACATTGACTATCATGAAGTGCTCAATCGCTTCGAGATAATCTTCCCGCAGGGAGGGCTGCATAGTCTCTCTCTTTTGCTATCTGGGCTCCGGACAACTTTATTGATTTGGGTCAAAAATTCACCTGAGAAACCCTGGGGGCATTCCTGATACGAATCAAAAATGATATGTATTGTGGTTAGCGCCACACATCAGGAAAAATCCGGGGAATACTATACTATAAGAAAAGATCCAAACAAATTAAAAGAGAGTCTTAAATAAAATTTTAACCGGTCAATATGGGGTAGTGATGATTTACTGGTTTTATGAATACCTGCTCAAACGGCAAATAACCGAGTTACCGGGACATGTATGCTTTATGATCAGCGGGCAGGATATGGCAGATGCGCCCGACAATCTGTCACTCATCACTTCGTGGTGCAATGAAATATCAGAATCCGTTATAAAACGTAATCCGTCAGCAAAGCCGGGGATCCACGGTCTTACGTTTCATATAAGTACCACGAATCCGGAAGATATGGAACAATACCTGCCTTCGGTGAGAAAAATTAGTACTGTGTCCCGTTTAATTCTCCATATCGGCGACAAAAAAGAGGTAGCCGGGAACGGGATGGATGTTGTTATTGCTATAGGGAAGAGCGGAAGAGAGGAAATTACCGCCTGTATCCGCAGGATGGCGCAGGATCATATAGTTCCTGAAGATGTTGATGAAAAAACGCTCGAATCCTACCTTACCTTCCAGTATACACCCGATGTTGTGATCAAGACCGGGGGAGATCATCTCACCGATTTTCTCATATGGCAGTCGGTCTATTCCGAACTATTCTTTTCCGATGTTAACTGGAAATATGTAAGAAAAGTGGATTTTCTGCGTGTGCTTCGGGATTACCAGTCACGTGCCAGGCGTTTCGGAAAATAATACATTATTTGAGGTGAACATTCACCCAGCACGGAGTGCCATTCACGGTTTTTTCTGTGATGGCAAACTTATTTTTTAGTAATGTGGCAAATGCCTTTCGTTCCGGTACTGCTGCACACCGATAGTCCCTGCACCATCGCATAAACGCCTGGTACATATCATCTTTGGTGATCACAGCATCATCCGCATCCGTACGGGTAATTTTTGTTGAGACAAATTTTTTTACCGTATCCTCTTTCTTTTTCTTTTCTGATGCAATTGCCTTTCCCTTTCCCAAAGGCGAGCGTCCGGATGAAGGAATTTGAGACGGGACACTCGCTCCCACCGGGGGGAGCTCAACGCGAACCGGAATTTCCGGAACTGATTTTTGCGGCGGCTGCCGTTTTGCTTTCATCACCTTTGCAATTGCTGTCGGATCATCTGCATTTATCACAGGATTAAGAACGGGTGCCCGGGGTTTTGGGGTTGTGTGTTCACTTCCTTTGGAGAGGGTTTCTGCACCAATGACGACGGGATCTGTAATTGTCTGATCGGTAAGCTTCTGTTGTTGGTAATCAATTCCGACCAGATAAGCGAGTGCCTGGTTGCATTCATTGCTGATATCCAGTCCCATTTCGCTGGCTTTAATAAAA
Source organism: uncultured Methanoregula sp. (assembly GCA_964457995.1). Taxonomy (GTDB): domain Archaea; phylum Halobacteriota; class Methanomicrobia; order Methanomicrobiales; family Methanospirillaceae; genus Methanoregula. Next base: position 9,723 of record CAYWHL010000015.1, read on the forward strand.
ATATCCGCCCTGAGTACGACAGATGTCTGCTTCCACTGTCCTTGTGGATCTTTTTTCCCCGACATACATTCTCAACTAGTGATCTGGCATTGAACAGAAATATAGTATATGATCTTTATCCCGATTAAAAAAATAATAGTATTCAGGCTCGTTTTGCAGAAACCCGCTGGTCATAGATCCTGATGCCGCGCAACAGATCAATTTTTCTGAAAAGTGGCCAGTATGGGGCACAGAAATATACTGCACATTCATGCCCGTTTGCATGCCACGGAAGGAAGTTTGACGTACGGTATTCGTTACCGGTCCTGATGATCAGATCGACCGGTGGGATCCCTTTTTTATCGTACAGGTGCTGTTCTACCATCTGAACATCAATCGCTTCCGGGGACACCTCGTTTTTTGCAGCCGCAGTCAGGATCTCACGTGCAGCAAGCACTATTTCATTTCTTCCCCCATATGCAAGGGCGATATTAAGGTTAAAACCGGTATTATCCTGTGTTGCCTGCTCAGCCTTATTCACTGCATCCCTCAGGTCTTCTGGAAGCATTGACTTGTTACCGACCATCTGCACCCGGATTTTATACTTCTCCACACGTTCATCGGTGAGTATAGCGAGAAATTTTTCTTTGAAGAGGGCGAAAAGATGCGCCACTTCATCTTTTTGCCGGGAGAAATTCTCCGTAGAGAATGTATACAGGGTGATATGTTTAATACCGAGTTCATGTGCCCAGTCCAGCATCTCCTCAGTTTTGTCAGCTCCTGCCCGGTGCCCTTTCGGAGTGTCAAAACCCAGCATCTTTGCATAGCGCCGGTTTCCATCCTGGATTATAGCAACATGATTGGGCACATGCCGGCATTGCATCATAACGTATCGCTCATAGAGCGGATCAATAAGCTGGCGCAGTATCATATCGGGGTCACCTCAACGACCAGGCCATTGTTGGGGTAACGCTCAACAACGTACTTTTTCCCCGGCAGATCATCAGCGTTTTTTTCAAGCAGCCACCATGCCAGTTCAATACGGTCACCACAGTCCTCAAAACTTCCCGGCTCAAATTCCTGCTCGCAAAATTGAGTGCATACTTTTTTTTGCACAAGCGGAGGCTCAAGAACACCATACACAACAGTCCCGTCCGGTGTAATTTCGTCAAATGGCCGGGCAGTATTTTTTGCGATCCGTTTCAATCGCTCCCGTAACTGCACAGAGTCCTTGAATGCTGAAGAGCACCAGTGCACCTTGTCGTGCCGGCACAATTCTTCAGCCCAGCCTTTTGCCCCGTCAATTGCGTTGTGCAGGTCATCTGCAAGTTCATACCCCCGCTCCCGCATCTGGAACGCATTTGTATCACCCCATTCAAGTTCATTGATATTGAGGAAATCCAGATAGGGAAGTGCAGGAATGAGTAGTTCGAGACCGGGTAGTGCGGGAACTTCAATACCGATATCAAAACCCATCTCTTTTGCCCGCTTTATCGACCGGATGTAATCAGTATCAAGTATATTATTCCAGCACTCATGCGGGGGATGAAGCCGGATTTCGTCAACGAGCCCCTTCATCTGTCCCAGTTCGTCATTGCCGGGGGCTTTTGCAGTGTACAGGTGAATGTGGTGGTCAGGTCCGAAATGTTCCTTGAGCAGCTGGCAATAGAGGACAATCCTGTCAAGGCACAGGAGTGGTTCCCCCCCGGTAATTCCCGTGCCAAGGGCGCTCATGTTCTCTGCTTCCGATAGTATCTGAGCCGGGACATCAACGGGGTGCTCATTTGCAAAAACTGTGTCTGATCCTTTCCGTTCCCGGGAGAGCGGGCAGTACCAGCAGGAGCGGTGGCATCGTCCCGTAACAAAAAGAACCATCTTTGCGCCCTGGTGGCAGAGAACACAGCCTTTTGATAGTGACACTTCAGCACCTTGATTCGGTACCCGATTCTACTCGATCCTGTTCTTATTCTTTGGTGAGCAAAGCACAAAACACTTCTGTACCTAACACCAAATCCCGTGTTTCAGTTGCATGGTAATCTTCTGAACTTTCAACTTCTGACGTTCGAATATTTGCGTTTAATCTCCCCATATGCCCTGCGTATTGGATAATTTCATGGGAGTGGTTTGAACTTTGAGTAATCCCCCTTACACAAATCACAAAACAGGGACGTCAGCTCAGAATTGCAGGGGGATCTGTCACTTCGGCAGTTCAGGAAAACGGCACTGAATTTCTCTTTTCTTTGCTGGCAGGACTGACCTTTGTATTCCGGCTTACCAGCAGATTATACGCGTCATGCGCCTTGTTATACCGCACCAGTATATTTCGCAGTTCAAGGATTGATCCATAGGGTGCTGAAGTGATCAGGTCATTTTCCGGAGTGATATGATAGGATGGCAGTATCGCATACACCGGTGTTTTCGCAGTCCCGTCGCAGAGCTTGAACACATGAGATCGTGCATTCCCGAGTTCTTCGGACATCTTTACGCCGGCAACATTGATTCGTTTCCCGATGTGCAGGTGCAGTTTGGATAACCGGAGGAATTTTGAGCCGCCGGGTATACGAAAATTCTCCTTTCGCATTCCATCCTTTCTCAGGATTGCATAACTGTACTTGATATCGGTGTTCACGTACCGGTATGAATCATTACAGTGGGCAAGAGTCTCCATCAACCGTGTAAGTTTGATAGCGGGTGCCGTCTCAAAACTCCAGCAGCGGGGGGCAGTGCAGGTCGAACCCCAGATAAATGAACACGGGCTATAGATGGGAAGACCTTTTTTTTGCAGTGCAATGGTAAGGGATCGCATCCGGGTTGCATTCTGTTCGTCTGCAGGTTCGGTAATCAGGATTGTGCCATCAGGAGCAAGCCGTTCTGAGATCTGTACGACAATGTCCGCCCTGACATCTATGGTGGCTTCCGGAAGTTCATTTAAGACATTGGAAAAAATTACCAGATCAATTTTATCCGGTAGTCTGGCAAGGTCCATAGATTTGATATCTGTTTTAATCGGTGACTTAATCGATACCCTGCCCCTCCGGGGTACAACGGCATCACGCAAATACGTGAACGCCTCAATATGCTCATCGGATCTCTCCACCGAATAAATCGTTGCTTCTGCATCGATGAGCCTTGAATAAAAATCAGCGATGGCAAGCGGGACAACACCAGGTCCGGTTCCGACATCAAGTATGGCCATGCTTTTTTTAAGCAGCCCATCGCGTGCAAGCATCATGAGCAGGTGCCCGGTCTGCATAAAGTAGACCGGGAAGTGGTAAGCAAGATATCCGAGCACACTGTAGCCTTTTATGTATTTCAATGAACGTTTATGAGAGGGCTTCCAGTAATCGTCTTTCTGGGCGACAATCGCGCGGCGGAGCCGTTCAATAATTACCGGATCGTTCCAGTCCTTTCCTACTTTTTTGGTAATGTACTTCTCGATGATCTGCGCAAGGGCAAAAGGCAGTGCTCTCTCATTAAAATATACCTGCTGTCGGGAATACTCATCAGGGTTCAGGATATATGGCTGTGCAGGAAGGATTCTTACTATTTTAAAATCCTCCCCCGTTTTTTTAGCCAGGAGGCCCAGGGCTGGAAGTTCTGGTGAAATGATGCTGAATACCTGATGCAACGGAATGGTGTCATCAAGGTAGGGTATAATCTCTGACAGGAAAAATGCCGGCTTTATAGCGGATATATATTTTATTGTAGAGATTAGCTGTTTCTTTCCCATAGGTTGCCACGTACTTGGTGATGAGCGATATTACATCTTTGTATACTTTTTAAAAACTCAACGCAGAATATTTTCATCATCCCTGCGGCAGGATGATATACTGGTTCAACGAACATCCGAAACGGTCAGGCACTATGTGTGGCAGGTATTCGTTAATCTTTATCGATGATCTTGGCAACAGGTTCAGGGTATTCAACCCGATGATCGGGTCACGTTCACGGTTCAATATTACGCCGGGGAGTGAAATGCCGGTCGTCGTCCATGAAGAAAAAAATGAGCTTGTCATTATGAAGTGGGGGCTGGTGCCTCACTGGACTCAGGACATACACACGACAAAACGACCGATCAATGCACGTGCAGAAACATTATCAGAAAAACCTTTCTTTAAAGAGCTGCTAAAAAACCGGCGCTGTCTTGTTCCGGCATCCGGTTTTTTTGAATGGAAAAAAGAAGGCAAAAAGAAGATCCCGTTCTATATTCACCTGCTAAAAAACCCGCTTTTTGCATTTGCCGGGCTCTGCGATCACTGGAGAGGTCCTGACGGAAATCTTCTCTTAACGTACACGATCATTACCACCGAACCCAATGAACGTATAGCAAAAATCCACAACCGTATGCCGTCCATTCTCGAACCTGAATGTGAAGATCGCTGGCTTTCAAAAACCCCGTTAAATGCCGGGGATCTCAAAGAAATCCTTGCACCGTTTCCGGCAGAGCACATGGCGGTATATCCTGTATCCCCACTGGTCAATACGCCGGATACTGATGATGAACGGGTCATCCGGCCGTTGAATTCTTTAACAAATGCTCTGACACTGGATTAAGGAAAACCTATGCTCGACCATTGCCCGGGCGCAGCAAACCTAAAAAACCTCCACGCTCACCATAAAAAAGTGCCCGCAATGTGGTGAGGAAGCGGAACTATTTTCGAACAATATCTCCGTAAAATGCAGCGGGTGCGGTTTTGTGGTCTGCAATGATATTGAATCCTGCATCCAGTGGTGCAGGCACGCGAAGGAATGCGTTGGTGAGGAAATGTACAGGAAACTCAATGGAACAAAAAAGCCCTCCGCTAAAAAAGCAGGGAACGTAAATCCTTTTGTCAGACCGCTAACATTCTCTCGATCGCCCTGCGTGCACGATGAGCAATCTCTTCCGGTACGGTGATGCGGGGCTGCAGTTCAAGGAGTGCATGACGGACTTTTGTCAGGTCCGTCTTTTTCATGTTCGTGCAGATTGCTGCCTGAGATAACGGATAGCATTTCTTTGTCGGGCAATCCAGGGTGAGCCGGTGCAGGATATCGATTTCAGTGCCAATGATGAACTCATTTTCCGGAGATTCGCATACATGTCTGATAATGCCTGATGTGCTCGCGACAAGGTCTGCCAGATCGATTACTTCCGGGCGGCACTCAGGATGCACCAGGATGATCGCATCGGGATGAAGATCGTGTGCCTGGCGCACATGATCCGGAGTGATCCGGTCATGCACGGTACAGCATCCTTCCCATGGCAGGATCTCTTTTTTGGTAAACCGCTGGGTATACAATGCCAGATTACGGTCCGGGACAAAAATTATCTGGTCTTCTTGTAATGAGTTGACCACCTTCACCGCATTTGAAGAGGTGCAGCAGATATCGCTCTCTGCTTTAACTTCTGCAGTTGTGTTAACATAACAGACAACTGCTGCATCCGGGTGCCGGGTTTTCACAAGTCTCAGCTCGTCTGCTGTGATCATATCCGCCATCGGGCAGCAGGCATCCTGAGCCGGCAACAGGACCGTTTTTTCCGGGGAGATGATCGCAGCAGTCTCAGCCATGAAGTTCACGCCGCAGAATACGATGATGTCACCTTCCATGGTGGCGGCTGCACGGGATAGTTCAAGCGAGTCGCCGGTGAGGTCAGCGATATCCTGCACATCAGCGGTCTGGTAATTATGCGCGAGAATAATCGCGTGCCGGTCCTCTTTCAGCCGGAGAATTTCATTACGAATTATCGCTGTATCCTGCACCCTGCTCACTCCCGTAATTGTATATGTTGATCCTGTGTATCAAATACATGGATGATGTAGTGGATTCGTTGTTGATTTAAAAAAAAGGATACTACGTGTCAATGATACCTGTTTCCCAGCGGGATGTTTATGAAACCTGCTCACAAAACTACAGGTAACGCATGAAACTTATCCTTTCGGACAAAGATGTACGGATTCTTGAGCATAGCCCCGCTCCTATTGAACAGATACTGCTCGAACAGGGCATAAATCCCCTTGAAGTGATCATATCCCGGAATGGGAAGCTGGTTTCCGAGGATACGGTTATCGAAACGGGCGATGAAGTCCGGGTAATCAGGATAGCACACGGGGGATGATGCTTGAGTAAGGAGGGTGTGAAATCCGATGTTCCGGTGTGTTCTCTGTGCACAGAACCGGCAGTTATATACCAGCGTCATGTGAATCGTCACCTCTGCGGGACTCATTTTACTGCTGATGTGGAACTACGTGTTGCCGATACCATAAGAACGCGGCAGATGATCGTCCCTCAGGATCGTGTGGCAGTTGCCCTGAGCGGGGGAAAGGATAGCACAGCACTCCTTCTTATCCTGAACCGGCTTATCCAAAAATGGCAGAATGTCCGGCTCATTGCCTTAACGATAGATGAAGGGATTGCCGGCTACCGTGAAGAAACAATCCAGTCAGCAGAACAACTCACCGGTCGGTACGGGATCGAACATCACTGCATTTCTTTTTCTGATCTGTTCGGGAATTCACTCGATGCTTTCCTCAAATGCAGGGAAACACAGGCATGCAGTATCTGCGGTATCCTCCGGAAAAAGGCGTTGGTCAGGGGTGCACACCAGGTCGGGGCAACAAAGCTGGCCACAGGTCATAACCTTGATGATGAGGCGCAATCGGTTCTGATGAATGTGTTCAGGGGTGATCTGCCGCGTCTTGTCCGGAATTCGGGTGCTGATTCATCAGGCAGGTTTATCCCGAGGATTAAACCGCTTTGCCTGATTTCAGAAAAAGAGATCGCCACGTATCTTGTGCTTAAGGATGCATGGCGCCATCTCCCCGAGTGCCCGTACACCCGCTATGCATTGCGGCGGGAGGTCCGCTCGATGCTCTCGGGTTTTGAATACAAGCATCCTGGTACTATGCTCCGCCTTATGGAGAGCAAAAAAAAGATCGAACATTTTTATGCAGGGTCAGTGATTGCTGAACCCCTTCAGTCCTGCCGCGAGTGTGGCGATCCCTGCAGCAGGGACCTCTGCCAGCCATGCATGCTGATGCAATCACTGCGCAGGGGACATACCTGATACCGCCTCTGTTCCGGCAATCCGCTGAGGTTGCGAATAAATATTCATTTTACCTGCCCGTACAAAGCCGACGATAGTAAGTCCGGTCTTTTCTGCAATCTCGACTGATAATGTCGTTGTCGCACTGCGCGATATGATCATGGGAATATTTGTAATGAGGCATTTACGCACCATTTCAGAAGAGATCCTACCCGATGAAACGATAAATGTCCGGGAAAAATCGACGCCGGTCCGGAGACCGTACCCGATCACCCGGTCAATTGCGTTATGCCTGCCGATATCTTCAGAAACTGAGATGACTTTATCTGTATCGAGTAAGGCAACGACATGGATACCGCCGGTCGTACGGTGAAGATCCGATGAGAGCACATCCCTTATTGATTCGTTAATTTTCTCTATGCTGATCACAAAATCAGACCTGATCTTCGGGAGTTTTTCTGCATCAATGTATGACGTGCTCCCCCCACAACCTGATAAAATTGTCTTTTTTGGGCCGATCACTTTGAACAGGTTCCTGGTGATAACGCTGATCCGGTTCTTCTCAATCCTGATTGATTCGATCTCATCGAAATCCTTGATGATCTGTTCGGTGAAGAGGTAGCCGGTAACAAAATCTTCGAGCTGCACCGGGCTCATCATCGCCGTCATAACATGTCTGCCATTGACAAACAGGGCAACAGGTACTTCTTCGACAACTTCGTGAAACACCTGTTCAAATCTATCGCCGTCACCCTTTATGCAGGGCATTTTCCGGTACATGGATTCTTTTACATTCATAGTTCCATCATCATCGATAATTGCGAGCCAGAACGATAATATACATCATAGTACTTCATCAAGACTCCCGCTCCGGTAGCCCTCAAGATCAAGGGTGACGTAGGAAAAGCCGATCAACTTGAGTTTTTTCACGACTGCTGTCTGGATATCCAGTACTTTCCCCATCTCTTCTCTATGTACTTCTATCCGGGCAATAGTGCCGTGCAAACGCACTCTCAACTGTCCGAATCCCTGGTCTGCGAGAAATGCTTCCGCCTCTTCAACCATGCGTAGTTTTTTTCCGGTAATTTCTTCCCCATAGGGTATACGGGAGGAAAGGCAGGCTGCTGATGGTTTCTGCCAGACAGAAAGTCCGCACTCACGAGCAATTTCCCTGATATCCTGTTTGGTTATTTCGGATTCAATGAATGGATGGATGATCCCCTCTTCTGTAGATGCGGCAAGTCCCGGACGATGCTCAGCCATATCCGACATATTTATCCCGTCAGCAATACAGGCAAGACCCCGTTCTTCTGCCCGCTGTTTAAGATATGCTGCAGATATCTTTTTGCAGTAATAGCAACGGTTGACCGGATTTTTCCGGAATTCCTTACTGTTCATATGGGGAACGTATATGATATCCAGTTCGAGTCCGAGTTCACCTGCGATTTGGCGTGCCTGTTCAATAGCAGCTCTTGGTACAACCGGGCTGTCAAGAAAGACGCACCGGGTGTTGTTGCCCAGCACTTCCTTTGCGAGCAGGGCAAGCAGACTGCTATCCACACCTCCCGAAAATGCTACAAGCATCGATCCCCTCGATGCAATCTTTTCTTTCAGCGCCTGAATTTTTTCTTCGATATTCATCGGGACACCAGAACGTGGAAATATACTGTAAGGGTGCAGAAAATGCAAAAATTACGAACCGCAGTGTTCGGAATCCAGGCTGGCACACGCACCTTCACCCTCGCGGAGCTGGCGGCATATCCCGCAGATCCGGGCGATTAGACTGATCTGTTTCCTGTTGATCAGATCCTGTGCCAGCAGTACTATGGATTGTTTCACTTCGTTTTCAAACTCTATCCTGTACCCTCGTTTACCGGAAAGATATTGCGAAACCGCTGACGGTGCAATCTCCAGCATCCGCGCCGCTTCTATCTGCGAGACCCCGCCCCTGACAAGCTCCACCGCGATTGCCGCACGGATTGCCGGCAGAACGTCCCAGACTATCTTCTGACAGGGTGCTTCCATACTATCACAACGTTTTAATTATCACAATTGTCACATAATATATTGCATTCACAATTGTGAATTATGTCGGGAAACAATAAAATTTTTATCTCCTGCCAGAAAAACACCGCATCCCGCCTTGCGGGTACTGCCCAGTACGGTCTCTGATATAAAGAGGGTGGAAAAGAATAATCGCCAGCTCAACGCACATATTCAGGTACGAGGGAACGGATGGGAGCACAGCGCACAATCTACATGGATCATTCGGCAACCACCTTTGTAAAGCCGGAGGTGGTGGAAGCCATGATACCCTACTTCACGAAATATTTTGGCAATCCCTCCTCTATATACGGCATCACCCGTGACTCGAAAAAGGCTATCGATGTGGCACGGGTGCAGATAGCAAAAGCGCTTGGTGCCGAACCTGAGGAGATTTTTTTCACCTCGGGCGGAAGCGAGTCAGACAACTGGGCGATCAAAGGTGTTGCGCTGGCGAACCGGAAGCGCGGCAATCACATTATCACAACACAGATCGAGCACCATGCAGTTCTTCATACCTGCCAGTTTCTTGAAAAGGAAGGTTTTGAAGTTACCTACCTTCCGGTTGACCAGCACGGGCTTGTGGACCCATCAGTACTGGAAAAGGCGATCACGGAGAAGACAATCCTGATCTCGATTATGTATGCCAACAATGAGATCGGGACAATAGAACCTATAGTGGAACTCGGTGCAATCGCCCGGAAGCATAAGGTGTATTTCCATACCGATGCGGTGCAGGTGATTGGTAGTATTCCAATCGATGTGAAAGCACAGAACATCGACCTGCTCTCGCTTTCAGCCCACAAGTTCTATGGTCCCAAGGGTATCGGAGCGCTCTACATCAAAAAGGGTGTGCGGATAGAGAACCTTATCCACGGTGGCGGCCAGGAACGACGGCGGCGTGCAGGTACGGAGAATATCGCAGGCATCGTGGGTCTCGGCAAGGCAATCGAGATAGCGACTGCGGATATCCCCGGGCACAACGCAAAGATCCGTTCGATGCGGGACCGGCTCATCAAAGGCGTGCTCGAAGAAATTCCAAACGCACGGCTGAACGGGCACCCGGAGAAGCGGCTGCCGGGCAACTTTAATGTGAGCTTTGAGTTTATCGAAGGAGAATCGATACTGCTGTGGCTTGACGATGAGGGGATCTGTGCATCGACAGGAAGTGCCTGCACATCCGGCTCCCTTGAACCTTCGCACGTGCTGCTCGCAACAGGACTTCCTGTTGAAATATCGCACGGCTCCCTCCGGCTGACGCTGGGGGATGCGAATACGGGAGGGGATGTGGATTTTGTGCTCGAGGTTCTTCCCAAAGTGGTGAAAAAATTACGCGACATGTCCCCGCTCTACCAGATGAGCGAAAAAGAAGGTGGCTGCAATGTATAGCGACAAGGTAATGGATCATTTCAAGAACCCGCGCAATGTCGGTGAAATTGAGAACGCAGATGGTGTGGGGGAAGTCGGGAATCCCGTATGCGGGGACATCATGAAAATATTTTTGAAAATCGAGAACAATTTCGTGATCGATGCCAGATTTAAAACATTCGGCTGCGGTGCAGCGATTGCCTCAAGCAGTATGGCAACTGAGCTTGTCAGAGGAAAGACCCTTGAAGAGGCGTGGGAGGTTTCAAATAAGGCGGTTGCGGAGGCGCTCGAAGGATTACCCCCCATAAAGATGCACTGCTCGGTTCTGGCTGAGGAAGGTATCCACAATGCAATCAATGATTACCGGAAGAAACAGGGGCTGGAACCCTGGGTCGAGAAAAATCCCCACTCGCACGATCACAGTGAAAATCTCACGTGCGATCATTAGTCCGAAACCGGGTATACCCATGCACAGATTTTGGTGAACAATGTTATCAGAACGGGAACGCGAACGATATAAACGGCAAATGATGCTCTTCGGTGACGAGGGGCAGGAGCGGCTTAAAAAGGCACATATTTTCATAGCTGGTGCCGGTGGTCTCGGATCACCAGTCTCCCTCTACCTTGCTGTCGCTGGTGTAGGGATGATCACGATAGTAGATATGGATGCGGTGGACCAAACGAACTTAAACCGCCAGATACTCCATTTCGACCGGGATATTGGCAGGAAGAAGACCGCCTCAGCCGAAGAAAAATTACAGGAAATTAACCCGGACATCACAATACATGCCATCGATGCAAAGATTGATGAAACCAATGCTGCCGATCTGGTGGGGAAAGCGGATGGTATTGTGGATGCCATGGACAACTATCCGACCCGCTACCTGCTCAATGATGTCGCCATCGCTAAGAAGGTCCCGCTCTTCCATGGCGGTATCCGTGGATTCTACGGGCAGGCAACCACTATCATCCCCGGCACGACACCCTGCCTGAAATGCATATTCCCCAAAGCACCTCCCCTGGAAGTGTTGCCCGTGGTGGGTGTGACACCAGGGTTTATCGGCATGGTGCAGGCAACTGAAGTAGTGAAGTACCTGCTGGGCATCGGTGAATTGCTTACGGGGCGTCTCTTCATCTGGGACGGGATGCAGGCGCACGCAGAGGAGATCTGCGTGGAACGCAGCCCTGGCTGCGAAGCGTGCGGTGGGATGGCCAGGAAGAAGACAATAGCGAGGAAGAAGAAATGACTGTCAAGATCCGGTTTTTTGCACGGTTCCGCGAACTGCTCGGGACTGATATTATGACTGATGTGGTGGCAGGGATGATGTTTACCTCGCTGATCACTTCTATCGCTAAGAAAAATCCCGAGGGTTACGCCGCCATATTTGATGAGAAAGGCGACTTCCGCGAGTTTGTGATCCTGATGAAAAACGGCAAACGCCTGGATATCGCAGATGCGGAAAAGACCCCGGTTGAGGACGGCGATGAGATTGCGGTCTTCCCGCCGGTTGCTGGTGGATAAATAAGGTGAACCATGATTTCAATCCAGACAGATGATGTCGATATCGGGGCTCTCATTCATGCAGCAAAGAAGCATGGGACGGGCGCCGTGGTTGTCTTCGATGGTGTCGTCAGAGATGACGAAATCATCGAGATGGAACTCGAAGCTTACGAGGAGATCGCAACACAGGAACTGGAAAAAATTGCCAGAGATGCGACAGAGCAGTTCGGTCTCCTGCACGTGGATATCATCCACCGGATCGGTCGGTTTGCGGTGGGCGAGAACATCCTGATCATCATTGTTGCAGCAGGACACCGGGAAGAGGCATATGCCGGATCCCGGTTTATTATTGAAGCGATCAAGGCCGGTGTCCCGATATGGAAGAAAGAGCTGACAAAAGATGGCGGGCGATGGGTGCCGGGTGATCACGGGCACGGGAAGCCAAAAACATCATAGTGAGCGCTGTCATTGCAAAGGTAACAGAACACCGGGCAGCGTTGATAACGGGTGTACTGCTTTGGGCAAAATAGTATTATTTCAAAACCCCTGACGAACGGACTTTTTCCGGGCCGGTAACTGTTGCAGAAAGTGTACGGATTTCATTCATAAACGCGGACTCATGTGACAGCAGCCGATTGACTGCAGGTTCGATACGAATAATTTCAGGTTCAAACGGTAAAAACACCATTTGGGAAAATCCTGTAAACCCGCCCAGATTCTCACGTATTTTATCAACATCTGCCTGGTTGCCAACCCTGTTCACGACAAGGATAATATCTTTGATCCCAAGCTGCTGTGCAAGCCCTGCCGATTCCCTGGCAACAGAAAGCGCATTATACGACGGGTCAGCTACAACCAGTGCGCAGGAAAAACCATCAGCGACAGCCCTGCCGAAATGCTCCATGCCCGCCGGTGTGTCAAGCAGGACTACCTCATCAGGAAGAAGTCGCATATGACGGAAGATAGCGGCAAGGAGTGTATACTCGGGGCAGAGACAACCGCAACCAGCCTGGCTGACGCCACCCATCACGAGAAGCCGGAGATTTTTGGCTATCCTGACCGAGAACCGGTCAATCACATCACTGACATCGGGATTGAGGGTGATGAGCCCCCCCGGGGATATACCCGGGCCGGCACCGGTTTTTTCCCGCAGGTACTCGGTACTCTGCGAGACTGGTGTAATCCCCTCTGCCTCATGCGGTGGAATTCCCATGGTGACCGCAAGGTTCTGTTGGGGGTCACCATCGACGGCAAGGGCCCTGAATCCTTCCTGCGCAAACAGGTGGGCAAGGAGTGCGGTAATCGTAGTTTTTCCGACCCCGCCCTTACCGGTAATAACAACCCGGATCCCCTTCCTGCTCAGATGGGAGTGATGACTTTTTCCTGCTAATGGTGCACGGTCCGCTGTCGGGAACACACTCATATTCCAAGATCGGACCGCTTACGTTCGATATGGTCCGATATAAGTAAAGACGCCTTGACCGGATCCGGTTCAACAGAGAAGCTCGCGTTCACCGCACCTTTCAAACCCTCAGTGAGGAGTGATACGACCGAAGGGCTGCCGGAGATATGCGGCATCACGCCGAGCACTGTATAGACACCGGAGGCGACAAAGTATGCACCGATGGAGACCGCCTTCTGCGAGTACCATTCCGGAGCAGCTCCTGCGATGGGTAACTTGTGGATCGGGACATTAAGGGCATTCCCGAGCTCTGCCGCAAGGACAAGGATACGGGAGTTGTCGACGCAGGAACCCATGTGGAGCACTGGCGGAATCTTTAGCGATTCGCAGACTGCCCGGAGATCATCACCCGCGAGTGATGCAGCTTCAGGGCGGAGAAGCCCGGCTTTTCCCGATGCAATTGCAGCACAACCCGTCTCGACGCACAGAATATTTTTCTTGATCAGTTCCTTTGCCAGCATTACGTGCCCGAAATCATGCTTCACGTGCGGGTTGTTGCACCCGACAATTCCTACCGCTCCCCGGATCTTGCCGGCAGCGATCAGGTCGATCAGCGGTTTAAACGAACCACCGAGTGCGTTCTTGATCGCCTCATTAGAGAATCCCGACATAACCGGTACGGGTTCTCCCGGGATCAGGACACGCTGCGGATTCCTGTTCTTGTAATTCTCCACTGCCATCCGCACGATCGCCTTTGCGGTGAGATAGGCGTCCTCGGCATGGAAGTCGAAGAAGTATGAGCCGGGTATCTTAGCTTTCGAACTTGTTGATATAATCAGGGTATGGTAACAACTTGCAGTCCTGGGAAGCGACGGGAAGATGCACTGGTAGTCCACCACCATCGCCTCAAGGGCGCCGGTTGCAATGATCAGTTCCTGGTTGAGATGGTTACCGGTCATCG
>CAYWHL010000016.1:0-23504 GCA_964457995.1 uncultured Methanoregula sp.
AAAATCTTTGATTATAATTTAGTGCGCGAATTGCACCTTATCAAAAACCTCTTTTGGGTTTTTGAAGTTTTATTACGAGACTATAGTATTTGAATTCGCGATAATTTTTCCTCTAATCAAAAAAATAATCAAAAATACCCGCATTTGTTGCAGACATCTCTTTATCGTGTCATAAAAGAAAGTACCTGCTATCCTTATGCAGCACACAAAAAAGAATATCAGGATAATCCGGGACAAGTTGAGCCGGATTGGGATCGGGGAGAAGAACCTGGATGACGAAACAATCCTGGAATCGTACAGCATAAACAAATTCGGGCGTTTATGTGCCATTCAAAAATAATCTCTCCCGTTCAATAAGGCGGACAATTTTTTTTATTTTTTGACGGTGTAACCTGCACTAATAAGAATCCGGGTTATCTTCTTGTCCCACACCACATCATCCGGCTCGACCATATGATCTATGCACTCATTCCAGAGACGGGTCAGCTCTGCATCATCGGAATAGAATGCACGCTGGTACATGATTCGACCGGCTCTTTTTCCGGATGAATTAAGGATGAGAAGACGCCAGCACCCGTAATCCCTGCAGATCTCCGGGCGTGTCTGGTGAACAGTACAATAGGCTTTCTTGTCCCTTGAATGATACCTCAGGAAGGGACAGGCTTCAGGTTGATCCAAAAAAATACAGGTATCCTCAAAGAGATCGTGCTTGTCCGAGTCAACAATGACCTTCGTTTTCTCCCCGGTGTATTGGTTATTGACCAGGAACTCAAATTCACCACAGGTTTTTTCTATAGTATGGACCTGCCCCATATGGTGGCAGCACTCCCCGCACTGCTGGCATTCGAATACCATTATTCTACCCTTCCTGATCACTGGATCGTGGGCTCATAATATGTAACAGCATGGCGCTGTCACACTGACTGGAGCCCATATACGCAAAGGACAGGGAATTTTGTTGTTCAGGTCTTTTTCATTCATACTATTGTTATTGTAAAACTATTCGTAATACTCCTTGCATGATGGGATCACAAATCCCGGCAACCGCCCCAAAATAGTACCGATGTTTTTTCACGTCTTATTAATGAGCTCCTCCTGTCTGAGAAGTATCTGGCTTATAAGGTGTTGCTGACTCACCCTTCTCTATCTGCGCAACTTTGTTTTCGGATTTTTTATCCGCACCACGTTCAGTAAGCATCTTTGCAAGAGAGACCGTACCGGTCATATCCCCAAGAGTCATCGTATCAAGAACGGTGGAAGGGACAATGACAAGGGTTGCATTTTGCTTCAGTCCTTCATAGAGCATGTTCATCGCCCTGAGATGCAGGGCGACAGGATTGTTCTGGTAGGTCTTTGCCGCTTCTTCAAACTTCTCGGCAACCTGCCGTTCCGAATCCCCGAGGATTACCCGTGCCTGCCTTTCCCGTTCTGCCTGTGCCTGCATGGACATCGCGTCCTGGAGTTCATTTGGTATCAGGACATCCCGGATTTCGACAGAACTGACATGGACACCCCATTCGATTGTCCGCTTGTCGATAATCTTCTGCAGTTCCTTATCGAGTTTCTCCCTCCCTTCCAGCATATCGGAAAGAAACGACTTGCCGATGACTTCCCGGAGTGCCGTCTGGGATGACCAGCTGATAGCGGACCGGTAATCTTCAACTTCAAGCGCCGCCTTCTGGGAATCAAGTACCTTCCAGAAAAGCACCGCTTCAACGTCCACCGGTACGGTATCCTTGGTGAGGGTTTTTTCGGCCTTGAAAGAAGTGGTAATGATCCGGTTATCAATCCAATAGGCTACTTTTTCGAAAACCGGTATGATGAAGAATAATCCGGGTCCTTTCAGTTCAGTAAATTTTCCCAGCCGTAATACAACAACTCTCTCCCACTGGTCGGCAATTTTTACCGAAGCTGCAATGAATGCTGCTATGATGGTCCAGACAACCGCGACTACAAGGTATAATGTCCTGCCATCGACGGCAAGACCTGCGTAGACGAGCCAAAGCACGGGTATGAAGAGAATTGCAAAAACGATATAGGGAAAAGGGTGCTGTTGTGACATAACAGTCCATCGCACATTCTATACAATAAAGATATAGTTGGTGCATACCACAACGCAGAAAAACTCACAATAGGACAGTATACATTCCTGATATATCGTTACAATGTAAGGTTTTATTTTGCCTTACATGCATCCCGAAGAGGGGAGACTGCCGTGCTTGATGAAAAACCCTCATGAATGAGGTGTTTTTGATAGTTGTCTACCCCGTTCTTTCCTGTGATAACCCGATAAGAGGGCGATGAACATATCACCGGATGCTTTGCCAGATGGCGAGCCCGAACTCAAGGGCAATTAAGATGATGATTACCCACTCGAGGAAGTTTGAGTGCTGGATACGGACTTCATCGGAAAGCATCGAATAGTTTTCCCGGATCACATCGATCTTGCGGGTCACGCTCTCGCTCCACTGGTTGCTCCTGAGGACTTTTAAAGCAGTTGCATAAACGCGGGCATAATAGACGTCCTCAGTAACTTTGATAAGGTTATCCACTTTTTCAATTATTTCGGATATTTCTGCGTAGGTCTCCATCTGTTTTGCCATGATTGCATGGTACTGGCGACCCCGCCGGAACTGGGATAGCCTGTCTGCATGCTCGATATCATCATACATCTTCTCCATCTCACGGGTCAGTTCCCGGTCATAGTAGCGAAGTTCCAGCACCTGGACATTGGCAAATTCTATGAGGTCAATCAGGTCAGTCGGGCTTTCCGGGTTACAGAGCAGGGCTGAATCCCAGGAAAGTATCGCGAGATCATCAGTTGTATAGCTCAGGGAATTCCTGATGACCTCCTCTCTAATCTGGGGCGAAATGTTGGTCTTTTCCCCGATTAACAGGGGAACAGGATCGATCGAATCATCCCGGTGATCAGTCACATAGACCGTGTAATCCTCATAAAAGTCAGGATTGATCGCGAAGTTTTTGATATGGGGTTTGATAATCTCCCCGAGGGTCTTGAGATACTGGACATAGAATTCCGATAATCCTTCCTGGCCGGCAAACAGGAACGCAATATCCTCGAGCGTGGAATAATGGGCATCCTTGTTTTCAAAAATAAAACAGAAGCTGATTGCGCCGATATCATATACGCGGGCAACCACCGAAAACTCAAATGGCTTCCCCTCCCGTTCCACCCGTATGGGGTGCATCTGGATCATGAGTGGGGGCTCCTCAATCATTATGGACTTTTGCTTGACCCTGACAAAACTTGTTCTTGCCGTAAAATAATTCCGGGCGAGGGCTTGTTCCAGCCAGTCAAGATCTATTTCCCTGCCGATATCATAAATCCGGTAAAACCGGAGCGTAATCATGATGCTCTTCTCCAGGATGAATCGTGTGTGGAGCAGCATTGTCGTTGATGACGGATAATGATTTTCCACTTTTTTTATATAATGCAACCGGAAGCAGAGATTAAGTACTACCGCACCGAACCAACAGATTAGAAATTTATGAACCAGCCTGCAATTCAAGGTAAGCGAGCACCCCACGACGGGGAAAATCCCATAAACAGTTGCAGCATTCTTTCTGACAATACCAGTATCATCAGAATTGAACATCTTACAAAAATCTTTCGCGAGAAGAACCGTACAGTAACTGCCGTCGACGACGTCACATTTGAAGTCAGGCGTGGAGAAATCTTTGGTCTATTAGGTCCCAACGGGGCGGGAAAGAGTACTCTTATACGGATGCTGACAACACTGCTCCACCCGACTAGTGGTACGGCATGCGTTGATACCTATGATATTATCCGCGACCCTGAAAAGATCCGAAGCATAATCGGGGTCTGCCCGCAGAATAGTACACTTGATGTTGAACTTACTGCGTACGACAACCTTGAATTTTACGGAAAACTGGTAAACGTCAGCGACAGCATCCTGGACAAACGGATATGGGAACTTCTAGAGATGACGGAACTGTCAGACCGTGCTCATATGAAAGTCCAGACATTCTCCGGGGGTATGAGGCGGAAACTTGAGATCGTCCGGGCCTTTATTCATCACCCGCTCATCCTGTTTCTCGATGAACCGACCATAGGGCTCGACCCGGAGGCCCGGCACGAGGTCTGGCAGCAGATTTCACAGCTGAATAAGGAAAAAACGACCATAATCCTGACCACGCATTACATGGATGAGGCGGAAAAACTCTGTGACCGCATCGCCTTTGTGGATAAAGGGCGGCTAATTGCCCTGGATATACTGGAAAACCTAAAGCAATTAATTCCTGCAGGTGACCTGATCGAAATTGGTTTTGACAGGATTGATGAGAAGATGATTTCGGTTTTAAAGGAAAATACCACTCTTAATTCAGTTGAGGTCAAGGGACAAAAACTCATCATATCTGCAAAAAACGGGAGTAAATTATTACCTGAAATTGTGGCTGTCTTTGAAAAATTTTCAACACCCATGTCGTCCATATCGATACGGTCACCTTCACTGGAAGATGTTTTCATCCACCTCACCGGTAAAAAACTGGATGATGGCGGAAACCATGAGGCAAAACCTGCACACGGGGGGCGGCCGTCATGATCCGGGGCGCGGTCGCGATTTTCAAACGGGATTTCAAAAAATTCCTCAGTAACCCGTTTGTTGTCATCATGACCCTGATGATGCCCATCATGTACCTGGTAATTTTTGGCAATGCAATGGGCGGAACCATCAGTCATATTCCTGTCGGGGTTGTCCAGGAAGTGCCCCCCTACGAAGATACCCCGCTTTTTTCCCAGGCGGCAGTAGCGCTCAATCATATCTCCCAGAAAGACAATCCCAAACTGCTGGATATCACGGTATATACCGATGAAACTGCAGCCAAACAGGATCTGGCAAAAGGATTGATATCCGCAGTTGTTGTTTTTCCGTCAGAAATATCCAATGATCATGCAGTCCGCCTGTACGTTGACAGTTCGAATTCCATCATTCCTTCCCTGGTAGAATCAGCAGTCCGCGGTGTTCTTGCAACGCTCGGGGCACATAATCCGGTGGCAGTCAATAAAATTTATGGGGATATCCAATACATCCAGTTCTTTGGCGTAGGCGTCATCATGATGGCAATTTTTACCTCCACTATGTTCGGGGGTGGGATCGCTCTCATCAAGGATCGTGAGGCAGGAATCCACGAGGGTTACCTTGTCACGCCGGTGCAGCGAACGAGTATCATCGCCGGGATCATCTCCAGTGGTACGGTAAGGGCATTTATCGCCGGGTTTACTATCTTTATAATCGACATTGTTATTACCGGCATTCCGATCCAGAGTTTCGAAGATTTCCTGCTGGTCATCGTGGTGATACTTATCGCGTGTGTCGGGGTTACCAGCCTGGTGGTTTCCTTTGCGTCACGGTTCTCTGCCCAGCAGGAATACGCTTCCGTGGTCGCTTTTCTTAACCTTGTCCTGTTCATGACTTCCGGGGCGTTTTATCCCGTGATTGGGATGCCGGAATGGCTGCGCTGGATAACGGTGATTAATCCCGAGTATTATGGCGTTGACGCACTCAGGAGTATTATCCTCCGCGGCCAGGGACTCGATGTTATCGGCATGGACATTGTTGCATTGTTGATATTTTCCGGTGCCATGTTTATTCTCGGCATCGCCACGTACCGGCGCACCCTGGAATGAGCTGTTGGAGACACCTTTTTTCTTCGGTAAAAAGGAATCTTCGACTATAGAGAAAACCTGATTTTGTTTATCTTTTCGTAAACTAAAAAAATTACGATGGTGCCCCCCTCTCTCCCCCAGAGTGGGAGGCAGTCCATGGGGTATATACCCTTGACCCCCATTGACAGTCTGGTAATCCTTATGAGAAGTAATCGCAATGTGGGGGCATGCCCAGGCGGCGGGGGCGGAGATGAAACCAAATGCCCCAAAGAGCATTATGATTTGATTTTTTTCTAGCATTTCTCCAGAGCCGGTTCTTCGGTGTTTCATTTTGGATAGATACATTACGAAAATTCGTTTGTGATAATTCCTCCTGATGGAGTCACCCGGCCGCCTCATCGGGGCCTCACCGGGCAAGGCATTTTTTTACAAATCCCATATAAAAATGCACCCGAATCGCCGCGGGGGCGTCCCTTCGGGGGCGGCGACGTTCATCGCATTTGGGGGAACATAGCCTTAATCCCCATGTTTGTAATCCTCTCAATACTTCCATTACCCACAAAACAGTGATGACCCAAAAACGAAATGCCTTTTCCCGCAGGCATTGCAGCACCGGTTCCCTCGGACTGCAGAACCACCGGGATTTTTTATGGGAAGCGGTGGTTTATACCTGCTCGTTGACCTTTACCTCATGGATTTTTTATAGCGGGTACTTCGCACCGGTATTTTTATTCCCCATAACCGCCAATGCCGGTATATACCCATGTCGCACGCAACCGGGACGAAACGGTGGATCTCTCCTGATCGCCGGATGATGTATTACCTGTTCCTGCTGGGATTCTTTGCGATATTTTCTACCACCATATCAAAAAACCCGGTACTGCCTCTCTTCTCGCAGGCAATTGGTGCAAATGATGCGGTTATCGGGCTGATTGCTGCCATTTCACCGCTCGCCGGGATCCTGTTCTCGTTTCCGGTCGGGGTGCTCTCGGATCATATCGGAAGAAGGAAGCTGCTCATTGCATCGGGGGTGGTGTTTCTCCTTGCTCCGCTTTTCTACCTGCTCATCACCGATCCTCTCTGGCTTATCCCTGCACGCTTCTTCCACGGCACCGCCACGGCAATCCTCGGGCCGGTCATCTCCGCGGTGATCGCTGAACGGTTCCCGGATACCAAAGGTGCAATGCTAGGACAGTACTCATCGGCAACACTGGTCGGCAGGACAGCCGCACCCCTTATCGGCGGGATCATCATCTCGTATTTCGTGTTCTATCCCGGGCTTATGCCGTACCGTATGGTTTACCTGGTCGCCGCTATCGCTGCTGTTCCCGTCCTCATCATGACCCTCATGTACCGCGAAGACCGGCCGGAACCGCACAGCCTGCCCGTGTTATCCCGCTTCCGCGAGAGTTTTGTGACCTTCTTTTCCCATGCCCGGCTCCGTGCCACTTCTCTCGTCGATATGGCAACCTACTTTGCATTCGGGGCTTTCGAGACGTTTCTTCCGCTCGTTCTTGCATCTGAAGGGATCGATGCTTACCAGACCGGTATTATCTTTGCTGTGCAGGTGCTGATCATTGCGGGGACCAAACCGTTCTTCGGGAGACTCGCTGACCGGTTCGACAAACGTGTCCAGATTGCCGCAGGGTTACTTATCCTCGGCTGTTCGGTTGGTGCAATTCCGTTCGTATCATCGTTTACCCTGTTTCTCCTGGTGAGTTCTCTTCTCGGGCTGGGCATGTCCCTGTCCACGGTGGCAACCAGCGCCTATGTCGCGGATATCGCAAAAAAAGAGCAGATCGGGGCGTCGATGGGCGCGCTCTCCTCCATCATGGACATCGGGCATTCGGCCGGGCCGCTCGTCACGGGAATCATCATCACCGCAGTCAGCTATACAATCGGGTTCTTTGCGAGTTTCCTTCTCGCGATTGCAGTCACCGCCATTTTTGCTATCGCGGTGCGGGACCGTGCATAAAAAAAAGGGCTCTTCGTCAAAATGTGTGGGCAATCCAGAGGATTAATTCAGCTCTCACCTGCAGTCACTAAAAAACCACCTTGCCCAGGCGCGACCCGGTGAGGCGTCGCGCTGACCCCCATCATGAGGCGGGAATTCTCACAATGCAGGGATTTGGATACGGCAACCCCCATAACATTGTGCAACAGGAACCAGATTTACCCACTCAAAACGGCGAAGAACCAAAAACGGGTCCTGTCACCGTTTGAACGTCGTGATGAACTCCGCCTTTGCGATCGTGTGGTCTGCCAGTGCCCAGTCGATGGAGTCCCGGTCTGCGGTCGGCTGGGTGATGTCCATATCAACCGCGTACAACCTGAATATGTACCGGTGTGTTGTCCCGATCGGCGGACAGACCGGGTAGTAGCCCCGTGAACCGGCACTGTTATCACCATGCTGTGCCCCGTTGGCGAGTACTTTTGCATTCGGCTGTCCCCGTGCAAGTTCGCCGGATACTGGCGGGATGTTATAGACGATCCAGTGGGTGAACCTGCCATTGGGTGTATCGGGGTCATCAAGGATCAGGGCGAGACTTTTTGTTCCGGGAGGGACACCGTCCCATGAGACTTCGGGCGATTCGCTTGCGCCTTTACAGGTGTAAACATCCGGAAGAACAGATCCTGCAGCAAGGGAATCTACCGTGAGGGTAAACGCACCAGAAGGAGCAGATGACCGTGTCTGGTTATCGGCAGGTTTTACTGATTCGGGAGAACCCGGAGCGGAGGGAGGGGTTGATGTACATGCAGCGAAAAAAATGAAAACACTGATGACCATTGCAGAGAGCACGAACCAGCGAATATGCATAACCGGACAGGTGCATACCGGATAATAAGCGTTCCGGCAAACCATACCAGGACCAAAAAACAACAAACCAGCCACCTATATACACTTCCGGTATTAATAGCACGTACAGAATACGTCATAAAATACCAGTTGGGGTTCGTGAGGCAACATCATGAAAATGCAGAGTACTCCGCAAATATCCCAGATGAACGGGCCAATCCCTTTGAGTTTCTGTATCGTCCTTTACCAGGATGGCAGGATCGAACGTCAGGTGTATCGCCCTCTCGAAGAATATCTTTCTGCCATCCGCACCGCGGACATCGCCTGGATCGATTGCAGCACGAAAGATGACACCAGGGAGATTGAACAAATCGCCCAGATTGCCGGATTTTCCAAGATCCCTATCCCGAAACTGACGACAGGGTTCTATTCTGCATATGAGGATTACGACATGGAACTGGGCATCATGCTGCCATCAGCGACGGTCAAGGCCGAGAAGTTGAAAGTCCACCCGCTTTTTGTACTTATCCGTGACAATTTTATCTTAACCGTCCATTCCGAGGAGATCAACCGGCTCCTCCGGTTCTCCCGGTATGCCCCCCCGTTTTTCAAACGGATTTCTGCTGAGACTACTCCTGACAAAATCACCTTGATGCTTGAACGTATTATCGATGAGAACACTGACCGGAACTTCGAGTACCTGCGCGAGATCGAAATGCAGGGTGATGCGATCAGCAAATCACTCATAGAGGAGAGACTTGCCAAGAAAAAAATCGCACACGACCTATACAATATGAAGCATGTCCTGATCGATTACCTGAATGTGCTCTGGGCTACAAAGGATGTAGTTGATTCGTTGCGGTACGGTGATGCCGACCTTGTAACCAATGATGAAAAACTTCTGGGCCGGATTGGCATTTTATCAGACAATATCGACCGTCATATAGAACTTTCGGAACAGATATCCAACGTACTATCCTCCGGACTTGAAGTGATGCAAAGCATTTACAACAACCAGCTCCAGAACCTGAACAACCGTTTTGCTCTTGTAACCGCCTATCTCACCGTGCTTGGCACTGCATTTCTGGTACCAAATACGATTGCGACCATTGCAGGAAGCGGAGTTATGGAAAGGAAAATGGGGGCTTAGTGGTGGTACATTCCATTGCTTGGTATCTCCACCATCGGAGCGACTGCAGTATCATTGCTCTGGGTGATCCATGTCTGGAAAAAAAGGGAAGAAGAATAATCGTTTTTTTTGCTTTTTTAATTTTTTAGCATTTTTCCAAAAGTTCCGTACCATACTGCCAAGGGGATGATTATTCCCTGAGATAGTATGAGCAGGTAAATATCGTACTGGATGCATTTTTTCTATTCCCGGTCGTGTCGTATACTGCTTTTGACACCATACTACCTGCCTGCCACGGAAGTGTCTTCTTTCTCAAACCCTCAAGAGAACCGTGAAGGTTTAATCAACCAATAATATGACCTTTATGACTCGATTTTTTCCGTTTATGGTAAAACCAATGTACTTATATACAGTAATTGGTAATAATTTACAAAATATAGGAGGAAAGAAATGAAAACTGATGATGCAAAGAAGATCATTTCAACTGCCATCGACAGGGAAGTCGAAGCGTTCACCTTTTACCGCACGATATCTGAAAAGGTAAAAAACCCGGCACTGAAGAAACTCTTTACCGAACTTGCCGGTGAGGAGAAACAACACAGGGAGTTTTTGCAGGGAATGCTCACAAAGGACGTCACCAAGATGCACTTTGATGCAAAGCAGGATTATAAGGTGGTAAATGCAATGCCGAGCCCTCCACTGTCGGCTGATATGAAACCACTCGACGGCATTGTTGTTTCAATCAAGAAGGAACTTGAAGCGATGCAGATGTACACCCAGCTTGCGAATCTCTCAACTGACACAGAACAGAAGTTCCTCTTTTCCCAGCTCGCAAACATGGAGAGTGGCCACAAAGCCCGGCTCGAGGACCTGTACACCAACATGGCCTTCCCAGAGGTCTGGTAAGTATCCAAAAGATCATAGAACACTGCGGATGCCTCATGCATCCACCCTTATTTTCCCGGAGTAATCACTTGGGTACCTGTCTTTTTTTGGTTATTTGCAAACCACTTTCCTATGCCGATACCGGATCCATTCAGCCGATCGTGTGCTCAATGAGAATTCTGGCACCGATCAGGATCAGAATAAGACCCCCCCACAATCTCCGTTTTATTGCCAAGGATATCTTCCAGTTGCTCACCGAGTAAAACACCAGCAAAGGAAATCCCCAGACAAATGGTTCCGATAATCAGCGCAGGAACGAGCACCGTATTCCGGAGCAGGCCGATACTGATGCCAACGGCAAGAGCGTCGATACTGGTTGCAAACGAGAGAACGAGCACCGGGATTATCCGGATTGCCTCAAAACGAGGTTCCACTTCCTCGTCCCCCCGTACACCTTCCCACATCATTTTCCCGCCGATAATCGCAAGCAGGAAGAAGGCCGTCCAGTGATCGAAAGCAGATATGATGCTGAGCAAGGATAGCCCGGCTGCCCAGCCGATCACCATCATACCGGTCTGGAACGCACCAAAGCACAGCGCAATGATTGGCGGCAGCGTAGATACGCCGTGACCTGGTGGTCGAACCGATGGCAAGCGAAACGGCAAAACAGTCCATCGAGAGACCGATACCCAGAAGGGCAGAGATCAGGAGATCCATAGTGTCTTTTGAATTGTTGGTGGGGGTACCTGATAATTTCACGCATCGCCCGGATTACCAGTAACAAGCCTGGGATCATCATCGACGAGAGTGAGTGCAGCAAGAGCACTTTTTTCCTTATCTTTGATCTCAAGCATTATATCAATGTCAAACGGGACCGTTGATTGCAGGAATGACAGGAAATCTTTCTGGTCGATACTATCTGCATGTGCACCTGCCCGCTTTCCCGGTTGCTGCGAACTGTAATCAACCATCGGGATACCATCATGTCTCTTCCATGTGTCATTGAGCGGGGCGAGCAGGTCAACAGTTTGTTCACCGGTGTTGTTGATGGCATGGTGAAAGACATCAAAAAGCACGGGTATTCCTGTGCGTTCATGGATAGCGAGGCAGTCTGCAATCGTATAGAGCCGTTCATCATTCTCTATTACAAGCCGCTGTCTGATAGAATCATCAAGCCGTTCATAATTTTTTATAAACCGTTCTATGCTGGATGTTTTATCCCCGTAAACACCCCCCACATGGATCTGGAGTTTTGCAGAATTATCAAGGCCTAGTCCATCAAGTACCTGCACCTGATAGATAAGATCGGCAATGCTTCGGTCCAGGACGCCAGTGTCAGGAGCGTTAAGAAGGACAAACTGGTCCGGATGCATGGATATCCGGAACCGGTGAAATCGTATAAATTCCCCGATTGTCCGGAACTCATCTGCAAAGTGCATCTGCCAGGGAAACGTGCAGACCGGGTGCGATGCAAACGGGACCATATCTGAAGTGATCCGGAAAAAGAGCATGCCGTGGTCTACGTTGTACGAGAGAATTTTCATGAGGCAGACAAGGTTTGCCTTCATGGTTTCCCTCAGCCGCTCATCAGAATATGAGGCAAGGCGAAAAGTACGGGAAGGCGTGCATCCGATCGAACGGTTAATGCAGGGGTATCCGATGCGCATACAAGAAAAAGGCTGGCCATTGCCTCATTTCGTTTTCAGTGTCTTTCCAATGCTCCACGCGTCACCGGCACAATCACCAACAGTCCAGAAGCGATTGTCCGGCATGGTAAGCAGGAGCGGGTTGATCTTCCGTATATCCGGTTTACCATCAGTAAGATACTTCTCTTCGGTGTAGGACGCAATTATTTCACCGATATAAAAATTATTGGTGGGATTTTCTACTGTAATCTCCAGCCTGCATTCAAGGGACAGCGGACATTCGGTTATCATCGGTGCGGTACCAAGTTCACCGTAATACACATCAAAGAGCGCTGCCTTGTCAACATCCTTTCCCGAGACCAGCCCGCAATAATCCGTTTTCTCCACCATGTCCGCTGAAGGGAAATTGATACTGAAGGTACGGTTCTCCTCAATTCCGCGAACTGAATGGTGGTGCCGGCCGACACCGCAGCCAACTGTCGGCGGGTTTGCATTAACGCGGGTTACCCATCCCAGCGCCATAAAATCAGGTTTTTTGTCCACCAAGGTGCCGAGCAGAGTAACCGGCATGGGATACATGAAAACATTCCTGCCTGCTGAAATTTTCCCCATACGTCCATTCACCTGCTCTGTTATGGGAAGGCAATTATAAAAAAGGATTGTTACCGGGCATACTCTCAGGCGTATCACGGGTTTTATGGAAATCCAGCGCCGCAGAGTTCATGCAGTAGCGTTTGCCGGTCGGGGGTGGGCCGTCATCGAAGACATGCCCAAGATGTGCCCCGCAGCGGGTGCAGAGCACTTCAGTGCGTACCATCCCGCCCGAAGTGTCGGTATGGGTCCGGACGTTGAACGGTGAAACCGGTGCGTAGAAACTGGGCCAGCCGGTACCGGAATCAAACTTGGTGTCCGATAAAAAGAGGTCAGTGCCGCAGCAGATACAGGAATATATTCCCTTCTCCTTCCAGTTGTGGTATTTACCGGTGAAGGCATATTCAGTACCCTGTTTTCGTGCCACATTGAACTGTTCGGGCGTGAGTTGTTCTTTCCATTCTGCATCAGACCTGGTAATTGGGGAAACGTCTTCGATCTTCGCGGTCCGTGCATTGAAAAGCGATAGGCTGCTTCCTTGTTTTCCCGGGGTATACATGATCTCTGCTCCTGGCTGAGTGATGGGACAGCAGGAGCATAGAACTTGTGATCAGGGCACCGGTATCCCGTGCTTTGCGAAGACTATAATCCGAAGAAACCCAGTATCCTGCTTTTGGTATCCCTGTGAAAGATCTTCGCACCTTCCCTGATGTTGCGCACATCTTCTACCGTATAGAGAATATCAGGATGGTGTTTTGAAAGTACACCCAGCAAACGTCCGAGTTCTCTACGGGGAACGATCATAAAGACGATGGCGACGGTGTTTGAAAAACTCCCCGATCCCTCGATCCTGGTCATCCCGTACCCGAGTGCAGAGAGCTCGATGATGAGCGGCTGGGGATCTGCAGGGATGATGAGCCGAACAATCACATACCCGAGGGAGATCATGTTCTCGATCTGCATGCCAAGCAGGGTCCCGATGCCGTAACCGGCAAGATAGGCAAACAGGTTCCAGTAATCCCCAAGGTTGGTGATGACAATACCTGTTGAGAGCAGCCAGATACCGGTTTTTGTAATGCCAATTCAGGCTTATTTTGGTAAAAATAGAGGACCGGGATCAGAGCAGGTCGCGGAAAATCGCGATTTATAGATCACTTTTTTGTGATCTCGGATTATCAGGGTTTTCAGACAAAAATGGTTTAATTAAGGGCCTGAAAAATATCCCTGATAGACCCTTTTGGATGGTCGATGGTCGTTCTGATGGGCGGTTGGACCAATAGTTAAAAATTTTTACACAATCTCTTGGCGGCTTTCGTTTTAAGATTTATTTCACCATTCTTTTGGATTCTCTCTTTTATTTGTGGGAAGTTTTTCCTATCTACTCCAGCTTTTTCCGCATCATATTGCCTCATCTCAACAATCTTCTGTCGTCTTCTTTCTTTTTTTGTGAAAACCTGGACATTCCCCATCCCATGAAGCATTTATTACCTATGCAGATTATCCAAAGTGTAGGGTGATACCGGCATGGTAAACATAGGAGACCAGTTGAGAACGAAAAGAAAAACCGAACGGCTCATTTCGGGCAGTTGCTGGCTCCCTCTCTATCGCATCGAAAAAGTGCTTACCGACATTGGGTTTACACAGTTAGGTGCTGATCCAATCGCTATCGCCATGGAACACAGACCCCACGAACTCTATCTGGAAATCGGGCTGGATGAAGACCGCTGCGTGCATAGTTACCTGCTTGTAACTTTCGAGGAGAAGAATAAGAAACAGCGGAAATTCCGCTGGTAGGGGCGGGCGTATATCCTTCGTTCTTGTGTGTCAGATTTTATCAAGGTACTTCGCACGGTCGGTAAGGAAATCCAGATAGATCCGGTAATAATCCGTATCTTCGTACCCGACTTTCCGGATCGGGATAGTATCGAAGCTGTAGATTTCCGCATCCGGAAAGGCGAGGAGGATAGGGGAATGGGTGGCGATGATGAACTGAACATCTCCCCGGCGGATGAGCTGCCGCAACAACCGTAACAGTTCGAGCTGCATCTTTGGTGACAGGGCATTTTCCGGTTCGTCCAGCAGGTACAGTCCCTTTCTCCTGAAGCGGTTTTCAAAAAAAGTCATATGGGACTGGCCATGGGACTTTACCACAAGGGAGCTGTTGCCAAAATAGTTCAGGCACCCGGGATCGGCCATGCCCCATGAATCAAGGATCTCAACGAAATGACGGAAAATTTCCGAGGCAAAGAACGATCCCGGGACTTTCCCGTCGGTCCACTCGATCCGTATGGACTGGTGCAGCAGATCTTCATACTGGTTGTAACGGTCCCTGCTTCCTTCACGCTCTTCCCAGATATGGATGGTGCAGCTTCGGGCGATTGCCCTGAGCAGGGTTGATTTTCCGGTCCCATTCTCCCCCATGAAAAATGTTACGGGACGGGAAAATTCCAATAAATCAGTCTTCTGAAAAATCTCCAGGTTAAACGGGTAACAATTTCTCGCCGGGAAGGAATCGTGGAGCAGATGGAGAGACCGGATATGCATGCCTGTGTGATTTTTTTATGGTTCGGGATATATACCTTTTATTCCTGTTTTTAATCAGGTTATCCTGTTATCCATCCGATGGTTGATCCATGACCTGACGGAAATACGAGGAAGGGGAGATCTGTTCACGACGTTGGAAAAAATGGGTATCAGTGCTCTAAGAACTTCATATCCCAGAAGATATTCTTGCCGGATGCCTTAAGCGGGATACCATACGCGACACTGCACCCCTTAAGCACTCCCATCTGCAGGGCAACGACCCCGGCACTGAACATGATCCTGTTGTCTGCGTTATGGATGCTGGCAGTCTTGACCGCTGATCCAACTGCGATGCCGAGATCTGAAATCTTGAGGACACAGTTTGGGCCCGTGTAAAGTGCGTTCTTGTTCTTTTTCCCTTTTACCGCTTTTGCCATCTCTGCGCATGATGCAAATCCACACCCTCCGCAGTTGATTCCCAGCGGTGTGCGCCCCTCAACCCCGATTATAAGAGTCGCATCGCTTTCCTTCACCTGCTCCCCGTTGATCCGGAAAAAGTTTATCTTCAACTCTTTTCCCGTCTTTACCATCTGGTTTGCGAGCCTGTCCTGGTCTCTGCCGGTCAGCACTTCGATTTTAATTGAGTCCCTTCCGACAGCCTTTGGCGCTGTCCGTGCCGAGAGCGCCATAAGCCCGGCAACCGATTTTACCGCATCAGATTCAACTGTCATGCAGGAGCGTTGGAATGCCCGGGACAAAAAGAAGCGGGTTTATGCTGAGTTGGCGATTGTCCTGTTAACCATTGTGCGTCCTTTATCCTGTTTTCTTACAGGGATCATGCACCTGTATCTGGTTGTCTGAGTACGTGGATTACGGCCTCCCCGAACTCCCGGGTCCCTGCCGATCCCCCAAGATCCCGGGTCCGGATTCCCTGTGCAAGAACAGCCTGTACTGCCGCTTCAATGCGGTCCGAAGCCGTATCATCCCCGCAATAGGCAAGGAGCATCCCGGCACTCCGCAGGGCAGCGATCGGGTTGGCGATATTTTTCCCGGCAATATCCGGGGCACTGCCGTGTACCGGCTCAAAAAGAGCATAATGGTCACCGATATTGGCACTTGGCACCAGTCCCAGACCCCCGACAAGATAGGAAGCCATGTCCGACAGGATGTCCCCGAAGATATTTGTCGTGACAACGACATCATACGATGCGGGGTGCTGGAGAATGTCCAGCGCAAGTGCATCGATGAACCTGTCATTACAGGAAACACCGGAAGCTTTTGCTTCGGCAAGACAGATATCACGGAACAAAACATCAGACTTGAGCACATTTGCCTTGTGCCCGATAGTAAGTTTCCCCTTGCGCTGTTGTGCTAGACGAATTGCTGAGCGGACGATCCGCTCGGTCCCTTTCCTGGTCACGACCCGGAGCGTTGTCGCCCGGTCAGGGCTGATCTCTTCAATTCCCGAGTACAGTCCTTCAGTATTCTCCCGCACAATCATGATGTCAAAACCGTTCCCTTTGACCGGGCGCAGGTTTGCGTAGAGGTCAAGCGCTTTTCTCAGCCGCAGCACCACGCTCTGGTAATCCTTCATGGGGGGTGTCGTTATTGCCCCGAACAGGATCGCATCTGCAGTCTTCAGTTCTGCAATATCGCGATCTGCACAGGGACATCCGGTCTCTTCCCAGCGGTGGTACCCGACATCAACAGAGAAGTATTCGAATTCCGGATGGAGCAGTCCCAGAACATTTTTTGCTACCGGTATCACCTCATGACCGATCCCGTCCCCTTCAACAACCGCAATCCGGGTCATTTCGATCGCCACTGCACCACAAGATCATTCACTGAACGGGCGATGTGGGCCGGGCTGGCACCCCAGTGGACGACGGCCCCGAACTTTCCCTTGTAGATCCCGGTACCCTCACGTTCGGAGCGGCAGCAGCGGGTAATGAACGGCTCCTCCCGCACGGATTCCAGCGGGCAGATATTCTCAAGCACAAAGTCCTTACCGTAGCACTCGGTCAGGAACTGCGAGCCGGTCAGGCAGCCGGCTACACGCTCACCTCCCTGCATCGGGTCCGCGTCAAGCGTTCGGGTATACCCTGCGGCACGGCAGGGGTAGACATCCGCCCGCACCTGCGTGATATCGCGTGTGTGATGGCAGAATATGACGGAAAGTTCCCCGAAGAGGCCGGCGGACTCCAGCTCGCGGATACAGGATGACAGGCTCGGACGTGGAGGCGTTAGATCATAGACATGTACCCTGAGCAGCCCGGACATATCGGGATCGAGCACGAATGTCATGTGTTCGTCAAGCCCGGTAAAGATTGTGCAGCGGTATCCCGTATCAAGCGCGAGCCCGATAAGTCGTGTACGGTCATGGATCTGCACCTTTTCGGAGTAATTATAGGTTTCCCCTGCAGATGCAATCACCTTTGACGCCACGACAGGACGCATCATGCCGCTCACTGCAGGATCCATCGTGATTTCCAGCACCTCGACCCCAGTACCGGTATCCCGCATAAGGTAGCGGCTCAGGAAATATACCTTATCACCGCAGGGTTTTGTCGAGGCAATCCCTACCTCCTTGCACTGCACAGGAAAGATCATTCGTGAGTCCTCCGGTAGTTAACAAGGCCACCTGCTGTAAGGATCTCCTGCATCTTTGCGGAGAGCGGGCGGGTAGGATACTTCTTTTTCTCTGCCTCAACCCATCCTTCTGTGAGGTCAAACGTCACGGGGCTTCCCTCAGTACAGATAATGTCGCATTCGATGAGCGGGAGACCGACATTGATCGCATTCCGGAAAAATATCCGGGCAAATGACGGCGCAACCACCGCAACTACCCCGGACTCCCGGATGGCAATCGCCGCCTGTTCCCGTGATGAACCGCAACCGAAATTTTTTCCTGCCACGATCACGGCGCCATTCATTCGGCTGGCAAGCGATGGATCGAGATCTTCGAATACATGTGCAACCCAGACACTGTGGTCCTTTGTCCGCAGGTAGCGCCCTGCGATCACAAGGTCAGTGTCAATATCTTCACCAATGCAGACTGCACGCCCTTTCCCCTGCATCAGGACACCTCAGGCTCAGTTATTTCTCCTTCAAGAGCACTGGCTGCAGCCGTTGCAACTGAGGAAAGGTAAATTTCCCCGCCCACACCCATACGATTCCTGAAGTTACGGTTTGCGGTGGAAAGGCAGACCTCCCCTTCACCAAGAACACCCATATGAGCTCCCAGGCAGGGACCACAGCCAGGAGTCCCGATAGTGCATCCGGCCTCCACAAGATCCATCAGCACGCCGGTCCTGATCGCTGTATCCAGCACAGCCCGTGAGGCAGGAACAACGATGGTGCGGACTGCAACTTTTTTTCCTTTTACGATCCGCGCAAACCGTGCAAGATCGGAATATCGCCCGTTTGTGCAGGTTCCCACAAATACCTGATCCACAGGCAGACCTGCGAGATCCGGTACCGTTTTTACCGTATCCACCCGGGGAGGCACGGCTATGACCGGGACAATGTCCGTAAGATCGAAATCGATCTCCCGGATGTACCTGCAGGGCTCCGGTTCCTGCGTCTGAACCGTGTGCCCTGCCGCTGCGAGGTACTGCACGGTTATGTCATCTGCATAGAACATCCCTGCTTTTGCTCCTGTCTCCACAGCGAGGTTGCAGAGGGTAAGACGGTCGTCCATAGGCAGCACACCAGCGCCTTTTCCGATAAATTCCAGCGACTGGTAGGAAGCGCCGTCCATGCCGAGCCTGCTGACGTATGTGAGGGCGAGGTCCTTTGCTTCAGCTGCACCCGTGAAGGCCCCTGACAGGTGAATGCCGATCGATTCCGGGACGCGGAACCATGTCTCCCCGGTCATCCAGATCGCCGCCATATCGGTCGCCCCGACTCCTGTCGCAAATGCCCCGAATGCCCCAAGCGTGCAACTGTGGGAGTCAGCGCCAACAATAATTTCATTGGGCAGGACGACACCTTCACTCATCAGCTGGTGACAGATACCACCGCCGATATCCGAAAACCGGAAAAACGATCCGCAGGCAAAAGCGCGGAGTTCATGCTGGAGGGTAGCAGTTGTACTGTTATTCGCCGGGACGATATGGTCGAAGAAAACATGGAGATGTGCCGCATCCTGTATCCTTTTGGCACCCATACTCTTCCATGCTTCAAGCGTAAGGACACCGGTACCGTCATGGACATAGGCACGGTCGACAGCACGGTCAACATACTCTCCTGCTGATGCCCCGAGAATCCTTTCGGAGAGGGTTCCCATCAGGCATCCTCCTGTTTAGCTTTCCGGATCAGGTTTTTCAAGACATCAGGAGTTATGTTGCATTTGTGTTCCGCGTGCTCCTTGACCATATCGAGCACCCGGCAGACCTGTTGTTCCGAGAGCTCGCAGCCGATTGATGCCACCACATGTTCAAGCGCCTTTTTCCCCGTGTGTTTGCCAAGAATGAATCTGCGTTCCCCGCCAACCATTTCAGGGGGGAAGTTCTCGTAGGTGAGCGGGTCTTCCAGTATTGCCGCGATGTGGATACCGCTTTCGTGCGAGAAGGCCAGTTCCCCGGTCACGGGTTTGTTCCTGGGCATGGTGACACCGGAATATTTCTCTACCATGTGCGAAAGCTTGGTCAGATGGGAAAGATTGTACCGGTCAATGCCCCCTTTCATTCGTAAGACCACGAGTAATTCCTCCAATGAGGCATTCCCAGCCCGTTCGCCGATACCATTCACGGTTGTGTGGAGCTGGAATGCCCCGGCTTCAGCGGCAGCGATCGTATTTGCAACAGCACAGCCCATGTCGTTGTGGCAGTGGGCACAGAAGGGACGGTCAACAGAGGCAACGAGATCCGTCATGATCCGGTGCATTTCGGAGGGAATGAGGAAGCCAACGGTATCGGCAAAACTGAGCAGATCTGCACCATGCTCTGCCCCTTTGCGGTACACTTCCTTGAGAAACGCGGGGTCCGTGCGGGACGCATCCTCTGCGGCAAACCTTACCTGCAGTCCGTGATCTTTGGCATAGTCAATCATTTTAAGGGCCTGGTTGAGCACCACGTCGCGGGATTTTTTGTACTTGACCCGGATATGCAGGTCAGAAGTGGCAATAAAGATACTCACCATGTCCACCCCGCAATCGATAGCGGCAGCGACGTCGGGTTCCCGTGCCCGGGCAAGGCAGCAGATCCGGGAGGACAGCCCCATGTTCGCAATCGTCTTCACGCACTGCTTTTCATACGGTGAGACTGCAGGGAAACCCGCTTCAATGACCTCGATGCCGATGGTGTCAAGCCTCCCTGCAATCTCTGTTTTTTCCTCACAGGAGAATGAGACACCCGGTGTCTGCTCCCCATCTCTCAACGTTACGTCGCAGATCTCAATATTCCACGGTTTCATGGCTGCTTCCCTCCGGACAGGTACCGGTTACCACAAGCGTCCGCGGTCTGTCCGTTACCACGAGCTCGGTTTTCAGCGTCAGTTCATCATCGGCACGGCAGATGACCGGGTTTGCCCATGAAAGGTAGGGTACAGGATCATAGGCAGGTTGTTTGCCGGTCAATGCCGCATAGTTGTTCTTCATCACAATACAGAGGAGCGGGAGCCGCTTCTCATAGACATCAATAAGCGCGTTCAGGCCTGAATGGAGCATCGCATAATCCCCGATCAGGGCGACCTGTGTACTCCGGGCGGCTACCGCGATGCTCGCACCCATACCGTAACTGGCCACACCCAGTTCATAGGGCGGGTTCATCGCCAGCACCGAACACCCTGCATCGCAGATAAGGCTCATGCTTCGTTCCCGCAGTATGTTCATCAGGAGTTTGAACGGGCACGCGGTGCAGAATGTGCGGTAGTATCCCCGGTCTTCCATCGCCTGCGGGCGTTCCTGCGGCAAGGGTGGCTGGACACCGCGGTGATCGCGGACAAAGGTCCGCCCGTATTCATGGACTTCGTGCATCCCGGCTGCCTGCTCAGGCAGGGGATGCACCGTCACAATCCGGGAGCTGCCTGGTGCCGCACCAACCCCGACTGGTTCACCCTTCCACTGGTTCAGCGCTGAACCGGTCGACCAGGCAAACATTGTACGGAAGAGTTCTTCTGCTGCAGTGACCCTGCCGTTCATGGTCCAGGTCCGGTCAGAAAGTCTCCCATTCCGGTCGTTCCGGGGAACAGGATTACCGGTTACCTCCCCCTCCAGGATCCCGGGGGTCAGACGGAGCATCGCCACCCGGGAGAACTGCTCAGATGCTTCAAGTGCCGCCTCCACACCGGCATAACAGCTCGTCTCATCCGGTTCTATAACCGGAAGTTCTGCAAGTTCCCCATAATAGCGCGAGTCCTGGGCGGTCTGTGAACCCTTTGCTTCCGGGTCATCCCCAATGACAAGGATTACTCCCCCGATGAGCCCTTGCGCTGTTGCGTGAAGCAGGGGATCAGCACACGCGTTCACTCCAACATTCTTGATGATCACTGCGGCCCGCCTTCCAAAGAGAGAATCCCCGAGTGCATATTCAAGCGCAGTCTTCTCATTGATCACCATCTCCGCCTGTGCCCGCTCACCAAGCACGGTAATGGGAAATCCCGGTACGGTATACTGCCGGTCGGTGCAGGCAAGGAGGGCTTTTGTGATCATGTCAACTCCTTTCATCAATCCCTCCCCGGCACAAGATCGCAGCCGGTGCAGTTCGTGCACATGGTGCGTGCCTCGCGCGGATCAAGCCCCGCTGCGGCAAGTGCCCGTTCATGCATAATAAAGGTCTTTTTTAACCGTTCTGCTGACGGACGGGCAAGCCCGGTGAGACCGGCAACCGGGTTGAGCGGGCGCAGCACCGGAATAACCCCATGGGATGTCAGCCTGCTGATGCAGATCTCCATCTCCGTATCGGTCTCTCCCAGCCCCACGATGACATTGGAAAAGACACGGTTTTTCCCGAAGAGTTCCACGGAACGGTCAAGCACCTGCCAGAGTTGGTCATACCTGAGACCCGGGCACATCTTTGCAAAAAGCCCGGGGGTTGCCGCCTCAATGTTGAACTTCACTTCTGCAACGCCCAGCGCGTTGAGCCTGTCGGGTGTCTGGTCCGTAGGGTAGATGGAAACGCCAATGGGAAGTTCATACACCAGGAGATGTTTTACCACCTGGAGCACGTAGGATTCCTCCTCCTCAATGCTCTCAAGGACACCACTGGTGATGGATATCGCGCTAATCCGGTGCCGGACTGATTCGACCATTGCCATGATCTCCTCAATACTCCTGCGCTGCCCGCACAGGTGAGGAACGGAACAGTAACGGCATTTGAATATACAACTGCCGGTCACCGTGATGAATGCCTGATCCGGGCAGTGGAAGCCCGGTTCAAGGAGCCGGCCCGGTATAAGCGTTCCTTCATAGCAGAGATCCGCAACACCGTTGCCACGGTGCACGATCTCAATTGGGCTCAGGGGATCAAGCGCAAGCTTGACCCGGTGACTGCCCATAGAAAAGAAGATCGCGCCGCTCCCCCCGGCACCGGGGCCTGCCGATGAGCGTGCTATGTACTGGGCTGCAGGTTCCCCGGAGATACTCGCCGAACCGGCAGAAAGGAGCCGGGCTTTCAGGTCTGTCCACTGCATAGTTCCAGCGCCTCCTCGTATCGTGTGTAAAACGGGATGGCTGCAACCGCCCCGATAATGCCCCTGCCGTTCATTACAATCCGCAGGTTTTTGTCGTTAAGGCGCCCGAGCACCCCCGGTTCAATCTCTCCCCGTTTTACATTTCGCCCGTATTGAAGCAGTTCATCTGACGGAAAAAACCCGGAATACACGACCATCCCGGTTTTATTGGACAGGGTATACTGTTCCAGGAGCTGGTGGAACCTGGCGGTAAGCCCCTCGGGATCTGTTGTCGCGAATTCTGCCACAAGGCCGACGCAGTTCTTGGTCCTGTACGGGACAGGGTACAGCTGGACAATCGTGTGCGACAGGTAGACGGAGTATTCATCCTCCACGGCCTTTGCAATATTATGGACAAGTGTCCACGTGGCACCCTCTTCTGGCGTATCAGTATCGTCGACTCCAATCAGGACTCGTTGCATGCGGGGCAGCCATATCGTGGAACCGGCAACTTTTCCACCCCCGGATTCATCGCTCCTGCTCCGCAGGACACCTGCTGCATCAGAGCGGCATGCAGCAGCGCCTACCCCACCCCCACCCATGCCGATATAGCTTATAGCGATTTCAGACTCATCAACAGTACAGGCAGATATTCCTGCCGGGAACCGGGAG
>CAYWHL010000017.1:0-20599 GCA_964457995.1 uncultured Methanoregula sp.
GGGATTGATGCTATTAAACCATGCAATCACACACCCTGACAGCCTACCTCCATTAATATCCTTGAGTATAAGCTCATCAACCATATGGAGAATAGAGGCGGTAGCATCCATGCCGCCGACAGTGACCGTCGAAAATATAAAACCGTCTATGCGAAGGTCTTTTCGCATCACCACTCCTGCAAGTCTCGAGACCGACCTTCCTGTATAGCTTTCTGCGATGCCAAGCGCACGAAGCCCCTTTTTCGGGATGTGCATAGAAGCACTTATGTCACCCGATTAAAAATACTATATCAATGAAATTTAACAAGGATGAGGTTTGTATCTTAATCCCTACATTAAATGAAGAACTTACTATCGGAAAGATTATCGTTGAGTTCAGGGAGTTGGGATATAACCATATTCTCGTTATTGATGGAAAAAGTACCGATAATACCGTTAAATTCTCCCGCGAGAACGGTGCCACCGTCCGGACCCAGTCTGGAAAAGGCAAAGGAAATGCCATCATCGAGGCATTTGAAATCATAGAGCAGCCTTATATACTCATGCTTGACGGGGATGGCACATATAATCCCAAAGATGCAGAAAAAATGTTGACTCCCCTGTTTTCAGGTTATGATCAGGTAATCGGTGACCGTCTTGTTAATGCGGAGGGGGGGGCTTTTTCGCACCTCAACCTTTTTGGAAATCATATGGTAAACCTTCTGTTCAAGGTAGCCCATAGCCGGGACCTGCACGATATTCTGTCAGGGTACCGGGCATTTACGAGACCTGCAATTCAGCAGATGAACCTGAAAGAAAAAGGATTTGAAATTGAGACCGAGATCTCGGTTGAAGCTGTTCGGCACGGGCAACGAATTATGGTTGTGCCTGTTACTTACTCCCGCCGCCCGGGAACAGATACAAAACTCTCACCATTTCATGATGGTATTAAGATAGTCAGCACAATTTATCGGCTGGCCCGGATGAACAATCCAATGTTTTACTTTGGCATGATGGGGATCTTCACATCGTTTCTTGGTATTGTCACGGGAATTTATGTTTTGCTGGAATGGGTGAACGGAATTGATCATATTCCGTTAACGATTCTTACCGTACTTCTTATTGTGGTCGGAATAGAGATTTTTATGTTCGGTATGATCAGTGATATGCTGCTGGTATTCCACCGGGAAATCATACGGGAAATCCAGCTTCTGCAATCCCAGAAACCACCTAAATAGTATTTTATGCCTTTTAAGAGCTGAAAATTTATTATCAGTGAGGAGTTTTTATACACGTGTTTCGTGGGTGTAAACTTTTTTAAAAGATAAGACCTGGCAGGAATGTTCAGCTAATGAAGTGTAAACATATGCTGCATCGAGATTTTTTCCGGCAGCAAAGGTTCCATGGCCCCGTACAATCACCAGTTTTGAAAACATGAGTGCATTACTGACGTTATCAGCTATCTCCTGAGAACCGGGTGCACCCTGAACAACAGGAATTTTTGGGCAAAGCATCTTTCCTTCGCTGTCTTCAGGCTCAACCACATCCATGACAAGTGAAGCAGCTACCGCATAAGGAGGGTGTGCATGGACAATCGCTTCATGACCTGTTTTCCGGTACACATCACGATGCACACGATATTCACTTGAGGCATAATCCGGTACTTTTCCCTCAAGGGGGACAAATACAAGCTCACCGGCAACGTCGAGATATGATCCGGTTCGTTTGATGAAAAAACCCTCGTTGCCTTTTCTCGTGCTGATATTCCCGGAATTTCCACCTGCAAGATGCTCATTAAAAAGTCTTTTACCTATTCGTTCGAACTCACCTGAATACATTCAGAACACCTCTTTTTTACACAAAATTTTTTTGCATATTCCACTAAACAGGAAATATTACTTTAGACATATTTTTGGCTACGACGTGAATAATTTTTATCCTTTTTTTTCCTCATTTTCTTTTTAGAACCAGAGGGAGCATAGATTTTGTTATCCGCATATCGACATTTAAGCGTATTATTGATTTCTCTGACCGGACAAAGATTGCACGCGGGTTGAGTTTTACAAATGTTTTTTCCCAAATGAACAATCTGTGCATGGAAATCGTTATACAATTTGATATCCTGAGGCAGATTGTTCATAAAAAATGACTGAACATCTTTGTAATTTGCTTTTTCTTCGATGAGACCGTATCGTGAAAAAATTCTCTTGGTATATGCATCAACAACAAAAACGGGTTTATCACATGCATAGAGAAGGATGGAATCAACTGTTTCTTCCCCCAGACCTTTAATCTCTAATAATTTTTGTCGAAGGAGGCTTGTATCCTTTTCTGACATTTTCTGAATGCTTCCACCATATTCTTCAACAAAGAAATCCATAAAATTTTTAATTTTTCTTGCTTTTGCGTTATAAAATCTTGTGGATCTGATGAGAGGTGCTATTTCACCGGCTTCTTTTTTGTGTAATTTTTCAGGTTCGAGAATATCTTCGACTTTTAGGTTTTTTATTGCTTTTTCGACATTTATCCAAGAAACACTCTGCGTTAATATTGCGCCGATTATTACCTCAAAAGGAGTGTCGGCAGGCCACCAGTTTTGATTGCTGTATTTTGATAAAAGAATCTTATAAATCAATAAAAGATTGGCATTTACTTCCATTCGTTTGAACCTCTTTTTGAAAATTACTCATCCAAAATCCGGGCGACAATTACTGTCTTATTTTCTGATTATTATTACATGCGGGGCAAATTTTCTTATTCCATTATAAATCTCATTAAAGTGCCCCTCTGTAAAGTCACCATCGAACAAGACAATAATGAAATGAGGATAATGGTTTGAGTACTTCAAAAATTTTGTAGTCAATGTATCCAATCCCCGATACGTTTAACAGCCCGGACCTGAGTTGCCTGGTTGGTATATCGACCATTTCACCAATACTTCCATACGTATCTTTTACATGAAGGGCCAGTGATTTCAGACGCTGTGACTTTACCCGGAAGAATCCTGTATATCGAATCGCATCTTCGATATCCTGCATATCTGCTGTAACGATTGCATCAAAAGAGCCAAGTCCTCTTTTTTTTAGATTTCCTAAAGCACGATCCACATTTTCCCACCGCGTCTGCTGGGTAAGAATCGCACCCATCATTACTTCATCTGTATTTCCCGGCCACCACCCAATCTCTCCAAACCTGCTGTTAAGCGTCCTGATGAGGCTTTTAATCTTAATGGAACTGGATCCCGACATCCTTCATCTTGTTGTACCGCGCAATATTGAGGAGGAGTGGTGTTAAGCACTCGACCTGATTCGAAACCGCAAGAGGACCTGCATCAAATGCCTGGAGTTTTGAAATGCGGTTTACTATTTCCATAACCTGTCGTTTTGCTGGTGCATCATCTCCGCAGACCGGCACGGAATAGTTGAGCTCTTCATCAAGCAGTTTCCAGCGGTTTGCTGCGATGGTATTGAAGGCTGTGCAGATTTTAGCAGTCGATGGAAGCAGCCTTTTTATCAGGAGAGCAGCAGAACCTTCCGGAGGTGGAACGCACAGGAAGAAATCCCGTTTTTCCATGGGATTGACAGGACTAATCACAATCTTGTTTTCAAAACAGTCCAGAGTCTCAAGAGTACTCACCAGATGTTTAAACGGGATGGCGAGGATCACGATATCCGCACAGGATACTGCATCCTGGTTCGATGCACCGACCAATGTGCAGGGGTTTTCCCCACGTTTTTCACACACATCAAGGGTACACTTACAGGTAGTCTCTGCTTTCTCCTTATCACGGGATCCAACGATGAGATCATATAGAGGGGAGAGGCGCATTGCCATTCCCTCACCGATATCTCCAGTACCACCTACAATACCTATCTTCACTTAACTCACCAGTGGTTTTAAGAGTTTTTCGAGCGTTGCAGCATCCGTAACCCCTTCCAAGGACTGCACGACCTTCCCATCCTTTTCGATAATGAGGGTGGGAACAACACGGATACCGTATTTTTCTGCGAGATCCATGTGCTGGTCAACATCAACCTTCTTTATATCGATTGCATCACCCATTTTTTTTCCGAGTTCCTCTAAAATGGGCGTCTGCATCCTGCAGGGACCACACCATGTAGCAAAAAAATCATATAAAACCGGTTTGCTCATTCAACATACCCGGCAGAATAGTCGATTAAAAAAATAGATAAAGGTATGGTATTTTATTTGGAGAGGATTTGCATGATAATTTTACCATAAGCGGGACGGGTGATAAGCACCCCGACGAGTACACCAAGGATGGTAATAATCGCAAATCCCTTAAGCGTTGACAGGTCCATCAATGCAAGGGGCACCATCGCAATTATAACGGTTGCGGCAGCGACCATGATAATACTCAGTGCCCGCGAGAGTCTTTTTAAATAGAGACTGGGTGAAGGAACCTTTCCCTCGTGCAATATCTCATCCGTAATCACTACCAGTTGATCTATCCCGGTTCCAAGGACTGCAATAAGACCGGCAATTGTAGGTAGATCCATCTGGAACCTGATCAGGCTGATGAACCCAAGCAGAATGATAATTTCGGATGCATTGATTAAGACCATCGGCAGCACTATGTTAGGTTCGCGGTACCGGTAATAAATGACACAACCTACCGCGATGAGTGCGAAGATCCCGGAGAGAAGTGCCATCATTTTGTAGCGCTCCCCAAGAGGTGCCGATACGCCTCCGGAACCAGCAATAGTCACATCGACCGGTAGTGCTCCGGCCCGGAGGTGAATTTCAAGATTGGTTGCCTGCTGGGACCCGGACTTACCCGTTCCCGTTGAAGCAAAGAGCTGTCGGATTGACTCAGACTGAAGTTTTCCGGCAAGGTCTTCTGATAGTGGAGCGGAGTAAACAGTAGTGTTATCGAGAAGCATGATCAGGTTATGACTGGCAGGATTTGCAGTTGCACCATATTGGATCGCGGCTGCGCGGAATGCAGCTGCACCACTTTCGCTTAACGTAAAACCGACACCCCATTTATCGCTGCCCGGGGGTTCCTGAGTTGGTACCTGGACACTCGTGATAGCATCACCAGAGAGAACATGCTCGGTCTGGTTTCCTGTCGTCTGGATACGAATCTCGAACTTACCCTGTGTTCCTACAATTGCCTGGGCCTGGTTCATATCCACCCCGGCAAGTTCAACGCGGATATATCTGGCGATGTTATTCAAACCAGTGAGTGTATTCACCTTTGCATCCTTGGTTCCAAGGGTGTTTATCTTATTTTCCAGGATGCGCTTAACAATATCTGCAGTGGCTTTTGATACACCCTGCTGGTAACTGGTTAATGTTCCACCAGCTGCCAAAAATTTTGGTTCCAGATCGGCCTGCGAATAATATTTCCGTATTTCAAGATGATTCGGATCAACCTGCAATACTTCGGCATCAAGATTCTTGGAAAGATCAGTGATGAACTCTTCCAAAGGGCGATCCGTTGTGAAACCAACCACTTCTGCACTGAACTCAAGCTGGAGCCATGCACCCTGCTGGAGATCAAGTCCATACTGAAGATTGGATGCAAAGTGACCCTCCTGATCAATATGCGGATATATCGCTATAATGGAAAAGACAATGAGTATCAGCAGAGTCGCAACCCTCCAGTCAGAAATTAATCTTTTTAATTCTTTTTTATTCATTTGCCACCTCCCTTCAGGACATACCATTTGAGGATACCGACATTCGTGAGCCAGGTATTCAGAATATCAAAAAGAAGCCCAATCAGCAGCACAGCCGATATGTCAAACAGGATTTGGACACCCCCAATCCATGAGACGGTCAGCATTGCCGCAGTAGCAGAAAGGGTGGTCGAAGTCATGATGATGCCGGTATGGAAGGCACCATTGAGCTTGTCAATGAGCTTGCCCTGCCGCTTGAGCACCCTGTTCGTAAGCAGGATATCACTATCAACCGAGTAACCAATTAACATGAGCAGTGCGGCAACCGTGCCAAGGGAGAGCTGAATCCCCACAATGTTCATTGCAGCAGCAGTCATGGCCATGTCTGCAAATGCTGAAAGCACGACAGCAACAGCCGGCACAAATGTCCGGAAGGCTAAAAAAATCACGATGGCCATGCCAATGAAAGAAAATATCATGGCAAGTACTGCCTGTGACTGCAGGGTTTTTCCGAAAGTTTCTCCGATCTGGTCTACCTTGGCATCGGGAAATTTCTGAGAGATGAGCGTAGACAACGATCGGAATTGTTCATCATCCATTGTTCCGAATTTCAAAAATTTTCCGTCGTTCACACCATCACTGATATCAATCAGTGGATAACCGGTAAAGGCTGACTGAATCTGTTCCCTTGTGTCAGTGGTAAAAATCGTCACTGCTGTTCCACCAGAGAAATCAATACCCGGCGTTACAGGCATGCCAGTTGAAACCATGTTCAGAGTGAGCAGTACAAGAGATACTGCCAGGAGGCCGAGAGGGATTATCACCAACTGTTTTGGCGAATATTTCTCAATATTGTAGTTGACCAATCCCATAGCATAATCATCTGTTTACGTACGATTAAATAGTTACCAGAGAGCATTCAGGAAAACTATTTTATTACGATCGCATCAGGATCGATTTTTTCTACAAACTTCGCAGAATAAAAGTGTTCCTTCATAAAACCATGTGAACTTCTTTTTGGGAGGAATAATCACACAAAACAAAAAAATATATATAGAGTGACCTTTGACAGTAAATCTATGAGATCTCCTTCAGAGATCAAACGAGTTGTTGAAGGACGATTGCGGTCATACCTTTCACGG
Organism: uncultured Methanoregula sp.; assembly: GCA_964457995.1. Taxonomy (GTDB): domain Archaea; phylum Halobacteriota; class Methanomicrobia; order Methanomicrobiales; family Methanospirillaceae; genus Methanoregula. The sequence continues at coordinate 6,767 of CAYWHL010000017.1, forward strand.
GACAGGACTGGAATCCGGCACGAATTACTCAGACTGTTTGTCAGGATCAAATCACTCACCATTGCAGAACTCGTCGCTGAACTTCAGAAAAAGTTTGCAGTTACATTCCATGCAATTGCATCAATGGTAGGAATTATTGCCTCCCGCATCGGGATCCTCCGCGCAATGCGAAATTCCGGCGGTGTAAACAATTACGAGATTAAAGACAAATATTTTGATATCGTGGTCAGGATTGTTGGGGTTAATTAAACCCCCTTTCGATCCAAAATGGTTTTTACTGCCGCATTCCTATTATAATAGCATCATGCATACAAAAGAAAGCCCCTGCATAAGCCAGGTGACCATTGTCCCGGATGTGATCGATTATATCAATAAAAGGGACTGCGATTTTCGCATCTGCACATCCTGTGGGGGACCAATCCTTTTACCACTCCGTATCAAACCCCCAAAAAAGACGGATTTGCTTATCAGAGCAGGGAACCACATGATCTATGTCTCTGTTCACCAGGCACGATTCCTCCACAGCATCCGGATGGATATGGTACCCTTTTTTGATGATGATGACCTTGCTGGACATGAAAACGGATGAGTTTTGAAGAAATCTCCCATACTGCTGATGTGAAAATTCATGCTCGCGCCCCTACTCTTGAAGAACTGTTTTCTGAAACTTTAAAAGCCCTGATGCAGGTGATGTACGGAACAACGTCTCAAGGGGAAATTCAAAGGGAGGTGAGGATTGAATCCAGTGATATTGAATCGCTCCTTATAGACTTTCTTTCGGAGGTGCTTTTCATATCCGAAGTGGAGAGTCTTGTTTTTTCAGGGGCTTTTCTTAGAATTAACGGTTTATCCCTGATTGCAGAACTAAAGGGTGAGCCGTTTGATCCTGCACGCCATTCGGGCGGTTCCGAAGTGAAAGGAATATCCTATTCAGGACTTGCAATCACCCATGATGCGAATGGATATATGCTGGATATTATATTTGATGTCTAAGACTACTGGCAAAGTGGTGGACGGATGCTTGAAGGAATAAACAGAATCGGGGTAAATGAATGGGAAGTACCTGTTGGATATACACCGGGTATGCGTGTCCCGGGCAGGTTCTTCCTTTCTGAATCATTAGGCAGGACTCTCGAACCGGGTGCAGTACAGCAGCTCGCCAATGTTGCAACCCTGCCGGGAATTTTGAAAAATGCACTTGCCATGCCGGATATCCATTTGGGCTATGGATTCCCCATAGGAGGTGTTGCTGCATTTTCTGTTGACGAGGGGATAATTTCTCCCGGGGGTGTTGGTTTTGATATTAATTGCGGAGTGCGGTTAATTTCAACTCCGCTCCTGCACAAAGATGTTGCCGGTCGCCGGGATCTTATTGATGAACTTTTCAGTTCAGTTCCCACCGGTGTCGGTGCGAAAAGCGCACTGAAGGTCTCTTTACAATCACTCGAGGGTATAATGGTGAAAGGTGCCCAATGGGCGGTCAATGCCGGCTATGGTCTTGAACGCGACCTCGTGAGGTGTGAGGAAGGGGGATTCATGAAAGATGCAGACACTCACGCCATTTCAGGAAAGGCAAAACAACGTGGAATACCCCAGGGAGGAACGCTTGGATCAGGTAATCATTTTCTTGAAGTCCAGGTCGTGCGTGAAATTTTTGACCAGGATACCGCAAAAGCGTTTGGGCTTGCCCTTGGGCAGGTCTGCTGCATGATCCACTGCGGGTCCAGAGGACTTGGACATCAGGTGTGCACCGATCACTTAAAAACCCTCGAGGGGGCGACGAAAAAATATCGTATCACGATTCCCGATCGACAACTTGCCTGTGCACCGATAACCTCACCAGAAGGGATTGCATATTTCGGTGCAATGGCTGCCTCAGCAAACTACGCGTGGGCAAACCGTCAGATCATTACCCATGCTACGCGACAGGTACTGGCAAAGATGTTCAGGATTGATTATGAAGAAATGCCACTCATCTACGATGTCGCGCATAATGTAGCCAAGATGGAGGAGCATGCTATTGAAGGGAAGCGCGTGAAAGTATGTGTACATCGAAAAGGTGCCACCCGGGCATTCGGGCCGGGATCACGCGATCTTCCATCCGATCTCACTTCTACAGGGCAACCAGTTATCATTCCGGGCAGCATGGGAACGTCATCGTATGTTTTACTCGGTACACAGCATGCCATGGAGAAAACATTTGGGAGCACCTGCCATGGTGCAGGGAGAATAATGAGTCGCACCCAGGCAAAAAAGAAGTTTAGTGGCAGGGAAATTACGAAAAATCTGCTAAAAGAAGGAATTATTGTCCGCGCACATAGCGAAAATGCCATTGCCGACGAAGCTCCTGAAGTTTATAAACCCAGCGATGAAGTGGTAAAGGTTGTCCATGAGCTGGGGATATCAAAGATTGTTGCACGGCTCTCACCACTTGGGGTGATCAAGGGATGAGCTGTCGTGTGGGATTTATCTGGCATACAAAACAGCACTTCAACAGATACATCGAAGAATGTGGCATAGCCTGCGAACTTGTCACCCCGCACATGCTTGCAGCTCCTTTTTACCGGGGCGTATTCAATTGTATGATCATCCCCACAGGTTTTGCAAATCCTGCTTATTCAAACCTGCTACCGGCACTCCGCGCGGCCTCTCACAGGATTGAACAATTTGTTGAAAATGGCGGGAATCTTCTAATCTTCGGTGCAGCTGTTGACAAACCAGACTCCTATGACTGGCTTCCGTTTCCGGTAACCTATCGGCATGATTACCACCCACGCAGGATTGAATGTATTCCAGGATCCGGTACCGAAACGATTATTGATGATTATGATCCCTCGTGCATCGAGTGCGATGGTTCATTTCCATCACATGGAGGGGAGCGTGCAGGAATTGCTGAATCTTCCGATGTAATTATTAAAAAGCAGATTGGAAAGGGGAAAATTATTATCACAAGCATCCATGAATTTCCCTCAAGGAGTTTTTTGAAAAAGTTCTGTAGTGAAGGAAAAGAAAGCAGATTCTAGGAGAAATTGGTATATTCATAGAATTTTTTAAGATATGGAAGAAAAGGAGGTTCATCTCACGTGATCAGAATTCTTATAGGATCCGTCCCGTCCTGTTCATTCCTAATCCACGCCTGCTTTTAAGAGTCCGTTTCTTGATACCTGCGGGAGGACCTGGTAGTTTGTAATTTTTTAATTGGACGTTTTGAAGGTTTATTATATTTTTAATTTATTACTATCTAGTAATGGATTTACCCAGCCTTAAACAACACCAGTCACACATTATTATTGCATTTCTCCTCTTTTTTATGGGACTTGCCTTTGTTCTGAGGTTAATTCCCGCATTATTCATTAAAGATCCCGGGTTTTTGCATATTTTTGACACGGATTCATGGTATACCATGCGGCAGATTGAGGTGATGGTAAAGGATTTCCCGGTTTACAACTGGTTTGATCCAATGACCGCTTATCCGACAGGGAAGGTAATTGACTGGGGGCCACTTTATCCCGGTATTGCTGCGATAGTATGCCTGATCACAGGTGCAACAACACGCACCGGAATTATTTTTACATCTGGCTGGGTATCCCCACTTATTGCCGTGATTATGGTTCCGCTGATGTTTCAACTGGGAAAAACTGTGTGGAACCGGAAAGCGGGAATTATCAGCGCAGCAATGATTTCTGTCGTTTCAATCCAATATTTTTCAATTTCATCGTATGGGTGGGCCGATCATCACATCGCAGAGGTTCTTTTCAGCACGCTCTTTTTTCTCTTCTATATATTTACTTTAAAGTGCATGGAAAGGCACCCGGTTGATTTTAAAATGGGAAATACTCTTCATTTTCCGCTTTTCCTCTCATCCATTACTGGTGTAATTTTTTTCCTCGCGCTTCTTTCTTCTACGACCGTTGTTCTGTCGCTGGTAGTTATTGCAGTATATACATTGATTCAGAATATCCAGAATTATTTTATTAATCGCAATTCTGACAATCTTGTTGTAGTAAATATTGTGATGTTATCAGTCGTGGCAATTCTTCTCTTCCTCTTTGGTTTCAAACGCGAAGGGATATCATTGACCGGCTACTCGATTGGAATTGTGTACGTACATTTTGCACTAATCGCTGAAACAGTAGTGCTTTTTATCCTTTCATCAGCTTTCCGCGGAAAAAAAATACTCTACCTGGCAAGTCTTGCCGCACTCTTTGCAGGAGCGATTATACTGAATCAGATCTACGAGCAATTTCACATGGTAACCCAGCAGGTGCTTACATTGTTCAGCGGCACCTCAGTATATTCCGTGAGTGTGGTAGAGACCCTTCCCTGGACACTTTCTGGCGCATGGGAAAATTTTAACTTTGCCCTTATTCTGATGGCAGGAGGACTTATAATTCTTGGATACCATGTCGTGAAAACAAGACGTAATGAACATATTTTCATTCTTGTATGGTCTGTCATTATGCTCCTTCTTACGATCCAGTACCAGCGCTTTCAGTACTATTTCACGGTTAGTCTCGTTCTACTTGCGGCAATATGTATCGCTGAGCCTTTCGAGTGGAGAAAAAACAAAATTATCGATTATATCTGCGGAATATTTTTTAAGGTATCCAAATTCCCGGTATCACACGCCAGTACAGATAGTGATAATCCCATAAAAAATCCACCCTCAGCAAAACAGGATACCAGGAAAACCAGTAAACGATCGCTCAAATCAAAAACAAACCATATTGCATCACTGAAGAACATTATTGTAATTTCTGTGCTTTTACTCACTGTGGGATTCTTTGCGATTTCCGTTTCACAGGCAATATCTTACGGTGTAAGTACCCCACACCATGAAATTTCTCCCGACTGGATTGAGTCACTCACCTGGTTAAAAACGAACACACCTGAATCAGGAATTGGATATTTTAAGTCGTATGATGTACATGGGTTTTCATACCCTGCTGAATCATATGGAATTATAGCCGTATGGGATGCAGGTCACTGGATCACATTCTTTGCCCACCGGATTCCCATTACCAATCCTTTTCAGGATAACCTTGGCGGCAGCTCGGGCACAGCCGCGTATTTCCTGAGTCAGAACGAATCTGAGGCTGAAGATATCCTCCATTCATTGAATGGGAAATATGTAATTACAAATTCGGACATGGCAGTTGACACATTCACAAACCTGATACCGTGGCCAGGTGGTTCTGTAGACATTTCTCCCTTTATCAAATGGTTTATGGTACCGGATGCATCAAATCCTTCCTGGTTACACAAGGTTCACCTTTACGATGCCCCGTATTTCCAGACGATGGTCGCCCGCCTCCATAATTTTGACGGGTCGATGCAAACCCCCAAAACCGCTAACTATGTCCAGTATGTCATCCGTCAGGTACCAGCAGCTGGCGAGATGTCAGGAGATGTCAATGGATATGCCCGGGTTATTACAAACGAACAGGAATCGGATACATCACGGATTTATAATGACATGCAGATTGTAAAAGAGAAAAAAGATCTTATACCGGGGCGTTATGCAAACCTGTTCTCCCATCTTCCAAACCAGCCCGTACAGTCGATACCAGCGCTGAAACACTACCGACTCATCCATGAATCACCGAATAACGCATCTGTAAAAGTATTTCCGGAATCAGATACAACCACGCTCCCGGATATCAAATACATTAAAATATTCGAATATGTCAAAGGGGCACATATTCACGGTGAGGGCATCATCGAGTTGCCACTTGTAACAAACACCGGCCGAACGGTTGTGTACCAGCAGGAGAGTGAGAACGGGGAATTTATCGTTCCTTACTCAACCAATGGGAATCCATATGAGGTTCGGGTAACTGGACTTTACCATATTATCGGTACATCACGATACATACCGGTTACAGAAAAAGATGTAACGGAGGCAAATCTGGTCATTGGGTAAAGAAACAGGAGATTGAATTAAAGGGATAGTCTGAATCATCGATCCTATAACTGATGAACCGGTGATTTTTTAATCAGCAATCACTGTCTTATAATACGATTCTGTATCCAGGGTAATGCGGTCCCAATCAAATGATGCAGCAGACATAATACAGGCATTGCGCATTTCGGAATGGTGGCCGAGGGCAAGACTGATCTTATCTGCAAGATCTTCAGCAGAAAGGGCGCATAAGAAGCCATTACTCTCTGTAATTAAATCATGGATTGCATTTGCCGGATGATTGACGGTAACAACCGGAAGTCCGCATGCCAGCGCTTCAAGTGCTGTGATACCAAATCCCTCCCGGGTTGATGGCAGAACACATATTTTTGAAGATTTCATCCGAGCGATAATTTCATCATGCCGTTCCTGGAATCCAATTAACTGTACCCGCGTTTCCAGGCAGGAATCGTTTATGAGTGTGGTAATCGTATCCCATTCAGGACCATCACCAACAATCATCAGGATGCGATTGGGTTGTTCCAACAGAAGTACACGAAAGGCGTGAATTAACAGGTCAACATGTTTTTCTTTAATCAATCTTCCTACAAAGATAATATCCGAGATTGAATCAGAGGGAGGAATGGAACTGAAATTTTGAAAATCAACGCCATTTGGAATAATTTTTATTTCCTTATGTTTTCCAAGAAATTCAAGATTTTTTGCAGTAGTTTTCGAAACAGCAACATTTTTTGTGGTAAGCCGGGCTACCAGTCGCTCTGTGTATATCCCTGCAAATCCATACCATCCAAGGTATTCATACCAGTAATCCCTCCAGACTTCATGCCATGTGATTACAAGAGGGATTTTTTTCAGTTTTGAAAGAAATTTTGCTACAAAGCATGAAAAATAGGGAAACTGCTGGCAATCAAGGATATCAAATGTCTCCGTTAGCAGTGGGGAAATGAGGGAGATGCCAAAATAGAGAGCCTGCCTGATCGACCTCCTGCTGCCACTATAGAGTTTTTGAGGACGACAGACCCCATGCAGGAACACACCCTCGCGGATGAGAATATCATCACCATCCCAGAACTTCATCCCGAAAAGATGCACTTCATGCCCCCTGCGGGAAAGCCTTTTGGCAAGTTCCCAGACACGTTTTTCAATACCACCTTTTACGTAGGGATAGATGACATCATAGATAAAAGCGATTTTCATCCTGCAAACCTATACATCATCGTTGTTCTCATTGAGAAGCATCATACTCTGAAACACGGCGAAAAGAAACACTTGTAACCCGGTAACAACAAAAACAAGCGAAATAATCGCCGTGGAGATTTCTGAAAGGAAGCCGAAATTTGTTGAGATCCATTGGAGGAATATATTAATACCGAGTAGTATACCAGCAGTGATTAAAAAAAAACCCAGAATAAGGAATATTTCGAGACTGTGATATTTCATCAGTTTCTCGATAATACCCTGCTTGTTATCATATCCGTGAATGACCGAATATGTTTTCATCAAAAAAGCTGAAAGTACGACCTGAACACCCCCCATCATCAGGATTGCGCCAAGAATGAAAGCATGAAGATGGGAAGATTCAATTTCGCCCTGAATATAAAAAAACATCATGAGGAAAAGTCCAATTAATGAAAACATAAATCCCGGGATGGCGATAAATGGAAGAGGTTTCATAAGGAGTACAAACCGGATGTGACGCCATCCATCTGCAAAACTATGCAACTTGGAAGGTGTCAATCGAGGATAATAATCAATAGGGACTTCTACGATTTTGAGCCGCTCTTTTGATGCCATAACAAGCATTTCTGATGCGAACTCCATACCTCCGCTCTTTAACATAAGACGTTCTAATCCTTCGCGGGTAATTACGCGAAACCCGCTATGTGCATCAGAAAAGCGCGTATGGAAAAATACATTGATCATCCAGGTCAGGAGAGGATTTCCGATATAACGATGGAGTCCATCCATCGAACCCTCATGAATTGTGCCTTTAAACCGTGAACCGATAACAAAATCTGCGCCGTCCCTGAGAGGGGCGAGTAGTTTTGGAATGTCAAAAAAATCATACGTGTTATCTGCATCCCCCATGAAAATGTAACGACCCCGTGCGTATTTGAATCCGGTAATATAGGCATTTCCATAACCGTTTTTTTCAGTATGGAAGACTTTTGCACCTAAAGATTCTGCAATCTCTGGAGTCCGATCAGTCGATGAATCAGCAACGATTATCTCGCCTTTGATTGCATTGTCATGAAACACTTTCTGTATTTTGGTTATGCATTCTCCAATGGTCTGTTCTTCATTGAGAGCCGGAAGTAGTACCGAGACTTCAATAATCGTTTCATTGCTGGATTGTTGATCCATTGGTTGTCCTTTTGTCTATTTTGTGCGATACAAAAAAATAATTGACTTTTGATTCAATAAATTGATTGGAAAAGAATTTAAAAAACCTAGTTAATGGAAATATTTAGGAAAATGTTCATTTCAAATAAAAATTGAATATATACACAACTTATAGCATTAATGAATCTGAAAATCCTTTTCATTTAAACCATATAATAAATGATCATTTAACGGGAATTAAAAGGGGGAATTCATGAAAAAAATACTGATTACAGGTATCAGCGGTTTTGTCGGGGGGCATTTTGTCCATTACCTGATCACACATCAGAACGATCTTGAAATCCACGGCATCAGCCGTTCTAAACCCGCATGGGATTTTGTGAACATCCCCCCTCAGCTGCTCAATGGTCATCAATTCCATAAAGCTGATCTCAATGATATTCCAAGAATAAAATTACTTATTGAGGAAATTCAGCCGGACTATATCCTTCATCTCGCAGCACAAAGCTCTGTTGCAGAGAGCTGGAAGACTCCGGTATTCTCATTTCTGAATAATACAAACATCTTCTTAAATATCATTGATACTATCCGGCTCAATGATAATGCTGCCCGGGTTCTTTCGATCGGGTCATCAGAACAATATGGGATTGTATCTGAAAATGATCTACCGATAACAGAAGACAGGCCGCAATGCCCGGAGAATCCCTATGCAGTTGCACGGGTTGCCCAAGAGCACCTGGCAAGGATATATGCCAAAGGGTACGATCTCGATATCTGCTGTACCCGTTCATTCAACCACTGCGGTCCGGGCCAGACTGATCGTTTCGTCGTAAGCGCCATAGTTAAACAGTTTGTGAAGATTGCACATGGTATCCAGAAACCTGTTATCACTATAGGCAACGGTGCAATTGTGCGTGATTTTATCGATGTGCATGATGTTATTGAGGCATATAACCTTCTCCTTTCCAAAGGAAAAAAAGGAGAAGTATACAATATCTGCAGCGGTCAGGGCCGGGCAATCAAGGATATTATAACTATACTTTCCGAAATGCTAAACGTCCGTGTAGATGTGCATCAGGAACAATCTCAGATCCGCCCCATAGACAACCCACGGATTATTGGAAGTTACAAGAAAATCCAGCGGGATCTGGGGTGGGAACCAACGATTCCCTTTGAACAGAGTCTCAAGTCCATATATACATACTGGGACCGGAGATTACAGGACGAACCGAAGATGCATTCAGGGAATACTAAATGAGACCACGAAAACGGATTTTATTAAAAACATTCTGGTGCCCTCATGAACTATGGGAAGGATATACATAAATCGCAAAAATGTTCCTAAAAAACAGCAGTATACCGGGGGATTATGAAGACTGGTGAAAAACTGTGAAGATAGCTATCTTTCATGACTACTTCGGTGCTATCGGAGGCGGGGAAAGAGTAGTAACCACCCTCGCGGATATCTTCCATGGGGATATTGTGACAACCGATGCAGATGCACTAAAAAAATTACAATTTAAAGGTAATGTTATACAACTTGGAGATACTTTTAAGTTACCACCGATAAAACAATTTTCAGCGCAAAAAAAATTTTATTTCTGTAACCTTTCTGATCAATACGATTTTTTTATTTTTTCCGGTTACTGGAGCCGTTATGCCGCTCACCTCAATCATCCGAATCTATGGTATTGTTATAGTCCTATAAGACCCTTTTATGACCTTTACGACGTATTTCTCCAGCGACAGAAAAACATCCTCACACGTCAGGCATTTCGATTGTGGGTATATAGTTTACGCTGGTATGATAAAAAATCCATCCGGAATATTGATCGGATTATCGCTATCTCCCAAATAACCAAAGCGAGGATTGAACATTACCTCCATTATAAGGCAGATGTTATTTACCCCCCGGTCGACACATCACAGTTCAGGTATAAAGAGTCCGGAAATTTCTGGTTATCAGTGAACCGGCTTTATCCGGAAAAACGCATCGAACTACAGATTGAGAGCTTCCGCCGAATGCCTGATCAGAACCTTGTGATCGCAGGTGGATTTTCAAAGGGAGATCATGCTGAAGGGTATACGAAGCGAATGCTAAGGGATTTGCCGGATAACGTAAGGATCCTTGGTGAGGTTGAAGAGAAAGAACTTGTTGATCTTTATGCCTGCTGCCGGGGTCTGATTTGCACCGCCCTCAATGAGGATTTCGGATTAACTCCGCTTGAAGCGATGGCGAGCGGAAAACCGGTTGTCGCAGTGAATGAAGGAGGGTTCTGTGAGACTGTGACCGACGAAACCGGCCGCATGGTAAATCCAAATCCCCGAGCTATCATTGATGCTGTGCGGGAGGTATCAAAGGAGGCTGACTCGTTCCGTAAGGCTTGCCAGGCGCGAGCCCGGCTTTTTGATATTGCAATCTTTGCGGAAAAAATGAAAGCGGCTGTGAATCAAAGATAATGATTATGATGAAGATATCATAATTATTTTTCTTACTTTGTCTGGCATCTTTAAGAAAGAAAGAAAATATCATAATTACAATTGTCATTACCGCAATCATGGTACATGAGAACAATTTCGGCGGGGATTGATTTTGAACTTCAGCCTGATCATCGAACTTACAAAACGGGATTTTATCGAACGTTATTCAGGATCAGCTCTGGGTTTTATCTGGTCGTTCATCTATCCCCTCATCAATATCCTGATCTATATGATTATCTTCGGCAACCTGATGGGGGCTCGGTTACCTGGTACGTCATCGATATGGGGATATGGGATCTACCTCATTGCCGGACTAATTCCGTGGACGGCGTTTGCAAATACAGTAACACGATCTTCTACAGTATTCCTGGATAAAAAAAATATCATAACAAAGATTCGCATAGACCTCCCGAAACTCCCCCTTTTCATTGTATTTTCAGAAACAATTACCTTTGTTGTAACACTTGCGATATTTCTTGGCATCCTCCTCATTACCGGGTACTCCTTCTCACCGTATCTTTTATTTATTCCGGTTATCTATCTCATCCAGCAGATCTTTGCGTATTCCCTGGGTTTTTTCCTTGCGATGATTGTGGTCTTTCTTCGGGATCTTAAGGAGGTTGTTATAATCGGTTTCCAGATCTGGTTCTGGTTCACCCCAATTGTCTATGTTTTTGAGATTCTTCCATCTTTAGCCCAGCAAATTCTTTTCTGGAACCCGGCACTCGCATTCATTTCCGCGTACCATGACATTTTCATCTTACAGAAGATGCCCTCATTCCTCTATCTCTCGATCGTTTTGATCATGAGTGGTATCCTGATTATCTTTGATTATATGATCTTTAAAAAACTGGAGAAGGATATCCGGGATTTCATATGATACGATTTTAAAAAGAGGATAAAGAGATATGCTTGCTGAAAAAGAATTTTTAATGATATAATAGACCCCCACCTGGTGCACCATCATGATTAAAATTGAAGGGATCTCAAAAAAATTCAAACTCTACCGTTCACCTGCCGATCGGCTCAAAGAGATCATCTTCAGGCAACAGTATCACAAGGATTTCGTTGCCCTAGATAACATCTCATTCGAAGTTGGTTCCGGCGAGACTCTTGGGATTATCGGACAAAACGGCGCTGGAAAATCAACTCTTTTAAAAATTCTATCGGGCATTGTAATCCCGGACAGCGGAACCATCCAGATTGATGGGAAAGTTACCGGACTCCTTGAGCTTGGCACCGGTTTTAATTTCGAGATGACCGGTCTTGAAAATATCTATATGAACGGTACGCTAATCGGTATGTCCCGGGACGAAATCGACCGGAAGAAGCAGATGATAATTGATTTTTCCGAACTTGGAGAATTTATCTACGAATCGATTAAAACGTATTCTTCCGGTATGATCATGCGACTTGCATTCTCTATCGCAATCTATGCTAATCCGACGTGCTTCCTTGTCGATGAGGCGCTCTCAGTGGGGGATGCGTACTTCCAGCAAAAGTGTATGCGAAAGATCCAGGAGTTCCGGGAGTGCGGGGGGTCGATCATTTTTGTGTCGCATGATATGAATGCAGTTATGACGCTGTGTGATCATGCCCTTTTACTGGAAAACGGAAATATGATCTCTTACGGTATTCCCAGAGCTATAACCGATTTATACATCTCACGAATTTGTATGAAGGCACATCAAGGAGAAAAAGAAGTAACCTTGCTGAATAATGTCGAAAATTCCGATAATCACTCGAACATTTCAACCAATGAGATTGAATTTTTATCTCTCACATTTTTTAACACTTCACGAAAAGTAATTACCCATATTCATAATGATGAAGAGATCATAATATCGTTTTTATTCCGCAGTTTGCGTCTTATTAAAGATCCGATATTTGGAATATTGATTAAAAACCGCTACGGAATGTCGATTTTTGGAACGAATACTTATCTGTTGCAACAAAAAATTAATCCTATATTTCCAGGAGAATGTTATGAAGTATCCTATCGGATGAAGATCCATTTAAAACCTGATAATTATCTAATCACGGTGGCTATTGATAATGAAGGAAAAGCAACAAATTCTTTTAATGAATACTTGCTTCGTCTCAATGACATTGCAACACTGAAGGTAATACGAAACGAAAAGATGCCTCTCTTTGATGGTGTTACAGATTTGCACCCTACGGTCAGTATTGAAAAATTAGATAAACCAGTGTAATAAGGAGTCAAAAATGGACGATACAAACGTCGAAATCCGCGATGACGAGATTAATGTCGTAGAGATTATGGGAAGAATCCGGGAAAATATTCATCGCCGAAAAACTGCGGAAGAATCGCTTCCCTCAGATCCTAATACTCAAATCGCCCCGTCACCCTGCATTGGAGGTAATTCAGAGGCTAATAAATTGACACTTCGTGATCTCACCTATATAAATTCAAACTGGGACATCCACAATAATAGTTACTTCATCAGCTCCCACCACCCCTACGTCGGAAAAATGCTCGTGAAAGGGCGCCAGATTGTACATGGCGAGGTACGTCGTTATGTCGATCCGATAATCTCACGACAGGCCGGATTTAATGCAAGCGCAGTTCGGATCATTAACCATACAACGCAAAAATGTACAGAACTTGAGCAGCAGTGTGCAGGTTTTGAGCGACAATATGAAGGACACAAGCAGAAACTGAAGGAACTCGCGGATTCGATTTTATCAGGACAACGTATTTTAGATCAAAAAATATCCCAATGCATCGAAATGGTTGATACCGCGATAGAGATAAAAATCAATGAAAGGATTGATGATCATCTCTCCCGAATGAATGTAAGTATCCATGAACGGGCATGGCTTGCACACGTCCTTGAGGACCGAATCCGGAAGGGACTCGGGCAAAAAATAACTGGATCTATGATCCCACCAACAGAATTGAATTATTATCTCTTTGAGGAGCGGTTCAGAGGAGCACGGGAATCTATCAAACAGCAACAGTTGGTATTCCTTTCATTCTTTGAGAATTGTTCATATGTCCTGGATATAGGGTGTGGAAGGGGAGAGTTTCTCGAGATCCTTCGAGACCATAATGTGGAGGGCAT
>CAYWHL010000018.1:0-20354 GCA_964457995.1 uncultured Methanoregula sp.
GATCGATGATCTGCAAAAGATCTACCGGATGGGGGATGTCGAGGTTCGTGCACTTGATGGCGTGACGCTCGATATCGCAAAGGGCGAGTTCCTCGGCATCATGGGGGCGAGCGGGAGCGGCAAGACTACGCTGCTCCACATGCTGGGTCTCCTCGATGAACCAAGTTCCGGCAGGATCGTCATTGACGGGACGGACATCGCAAAACTCACGGATTACGAGAGGACGATGTTCCGGCTCTACAAGCTCGGGTATGTCTTCCAGGACTATGCACTGGTCCCTGATCTTACCGTCATGGAGAATGTCTCCCTTCCGGCGATGCTCCGGAAAGACCGCTCTGACGAGCAGACAAAGAACGACAGCTTTGGTATATTGCAGAAGATCGGCCTGTGCGACCGGCGTGAACACCTCCCGCGGGAACTCTCCGGTGGACAACAACAGCGGGTATCAGTTGCCCGGGCGATGGTGAATAAACCCGATATCCTCTTTGCTGACGAACCGTGTGCAAACCTTGACACAGAAAACTCGCGGATGGTTCTTGACCTTTTCCGTGAGATCAATGAGTCGATGCACCAGACCATTGTCATGGTTTCCCATGAGGACTGGCACAAAGATTATTTCCACCGGATAGTGAGGATGAGAGACGGCAGGATTGTCAGTGACGGGATAAACGGGGCATCAAAAAAGACTGCCTGATGCAGCATCCTTTACCTTTTTTTAATCCTGCCAGAGATTACATATTGGTAGCAATTTCCCATGGATGAGATTCGTATCGAGAAAATAATCCGTTCGCGTCGCAGGACCATCGCTCTCGAAGTGACCCCCGCAGCAACCCTGGTTGTCAGGGCACCCCTGCGGGCTCCCGCTGCGTACATCGAGGAGATGATCCGGCAGAAGAGATCGTGGATCCTGCGGAAACTGGACGAGGTGAAGCGGCGTCCGCTCTCACCTTGTCATGAGTATGCCGAGGGGGAGCTGTTCTTCTTTCTGGGGCGGACATACCCGTTGCGTATCGTGGAAGACACGGGCATGACGATTGAACGCAGCGACAGGTTGTACGTGTCCCGCACGCTCATGCCCGATATCAGAAATCTGCTGAAACGCTGGTACATGGAGGAGGCCTATAAGGAAATCCAGGCCCGTTGCATGTGGTTCTCCTCAAAGACGGGGCATGTCCCGGCCACGGTCCGTATAACCGATGCACGGCAGCGATGGGGTTCGTGCACCCACAAGGGAGGGCTTAACTTCAGCTGGCGGCTGATCCAGGTTCCTCCCGAAATTGTTGATTACGTGGTGGTGCATGAGCTGGTCCATATCAGCCAGCCGGACCATTCGAAAAAGTTCTGGGCTAAAGTCAGAAAAATCATGCCGGATTACGAGCGCCGGCGGAAGTGGCTCCGGGAGAATGAACGGCTGTTGAAGATTTAATTAAATGAAACCTCTAAGGGATCGTTTCTGCAGTATTGACCTAACACCGCCCTCTTGTGCCACCAGTCCCCCATGGGGGACGGGGCACATTTGGATGACTCCTAAATCTGCAGAAAACACAACCAAAGTATTTTCTCAAAAAAAACGAAAGGAGTTGACAACGTACGGAGTAGCGAAAAACCCGACAGGCGTTTTTCGCGTGGGGTATCGCTATTTTCAGGAATCTTGTAGGAATCACGTTGAGATTTCCTCTTACTTTTAAATGATCGCCTCCGCCACAATCCCGCCCGCGTAGAGTACCATCGCCACGTGGAAGAGCGGCAGCACTCTGAGTGCTGCTTCAGGAGTTTTATTCTTCAGGATTGCCACGTTTGCAATAATGAGCAGGCACAGCCCGGCAACAATGCAGCTGCGGGCTATCCATCCAAGACGGGTCATGAAAAGGAACGCCATCATGCAATGGATGATGGTGAATCCAGCAATCCAGTAGCTCGTCCTTGGAATATCGTAGATCATCGGGATAGTGCTCATTCCCCTTGCGCGGTCATTTGCCACATCGATAAGGTCATTTGCGCCAAGATGAGCCATCGCGAACGGGTAGAAAAAGACAAAGTACAGGAATGCATTCAGGTCAGGGTATCCGAGACAGAGATACCCTGCAACCGGAAACAGGGTGAAATCCGTTCTCCCGATGACCTGTGCAAACGGAAATTTCTGTACCTGTCGTTTTTCCATCTGATAGAAGATCTCAATGGTGTAACAATAGACCATAATGAGAATTACGATAAGCGAGTGCGGGTATTGCAGCGTAGCGATGAGGCAGGCAGTGAAGGCAGCAAAAATTAAAAACAGCCCTAATGCATGGGTTGGGGGAATGAGTCCTGCCGGAATAGGGCGTTTTTTAAAAATCCTCCAGTACTTCGTAAGTTTGTCTGATTCGATGTCTTTTTTGTCATAATTACGGTCGACATAATCATTGAGTACGAACCCTGCCTCAAAGCCAAAGAATCCGATCAGGGCAACCCGTATAAGATCGAACCATGCAAAATTTCCGTACACGGTAGTCGCGAGCAGATAGCCTGAACAGAAGAGAAGAGGCCAGGCAAAAAAGAACTGCAGCCGGGTGAGGTCAATGTATGCCCGGAGGGTCGCGTTCATCCCTGTGAGGTTTGCACTGCTCACACTTACACCCTTTGATGGATCAGATACCCCTGCGGTGATTTTTGGACCTGAGCTGACAAAGGTTGTGAGGCCCCGTCCCTGATACCTTCCCTTATGTATACTGACATCCTATAGTGCAGGATGGATTGTTTTTTTATCCGACAGGAAATCCCTGCTGATATACCACAAATTTATGAAGTAAACTATCAGGCGTTTGCGCATTATGATGAGGCACGTCTCGTTGATGCCCTGCGGGATGGTAATGTTTTCAACCCGAAACTATCGCTTGTCGCTGTTCATAATGACAGGATTATCGGCCATATCCTGTTTCCTCCCATCACTATCGAATCTTCCCATGCAATAACACCTGCCCTTGCCCTTGCACCTCTTGTGGTGCACCCGGAGTACCAATGCCTAGGCGTTGGCGCCGCTCTCATTGAGGAGGGTCTTAGTATCTGCCGGACTCTCGGTCATCGTATTGTGGTCGTGATTGGCCACCCCGGATATTATCCCCGCCATGGTTTTCGCCCGGCACGGGTAAAGGGTATCGAAGCACCATTTACCGTGGATAACGATGTATTTATGGTACTTGCCCTTGATCCCGGCGCACTGGACGGGATACAGGGCACAGTGAAGTACCCGGCAGCGTTCGATGCAATTGTCGGCAATGGGACAGGTAAATATATACCCTTACATTCACCGTGCTGATCCTGGATATACTTCCGCACGTATCCAAAATCAGCCTTTTTTTTACCATCCACCGTAATTTTTGTCCGATATCTGATGAATTTCCCTTTGCCTTGGATATTGGAAGTGCCCGCCACATTTTTCTGTTCCCCGCATGTGCAATGGTTACTGATCAGGTGCAGATCACCAAAATGTCATGGCATGCCGGCACCAGCATTATACCTTCGTCCGCTAACCTACCATGAGATATGGTGATCGGCACAGCATCTTTACAAGGAGACCCCCTCAACCGGTATCTCCGCTCATTCATGAGCCCTGCCGCCACACCCACACAGGTTGAGGATCTCGTTATCGGGCCGGATACGATCCCAAAATACACCAATGAATTCTGGACATCGAGACAAAGGCAGGCGTCCTCCATCCACGAGATCTCCTATCGGGCATGTTTCAAACCGCAACTCCCGCGATTCTTTATCGAACGTATGACAAAGAAAGGGGATGTGGTCTACGATCCGTTCAGTGGCCGCGGCACAACAGTGATTGAAGCCGGACTTTCCGGGCGCGATATATTCTCAAATGATGCGAACCCTCTTTCCCGGATCATGACCGAGCCACGGTTCTTTCCCCCTGATCCTGCTGTTGTTGAAAAGCGTCTCGCATCTATCCCCCGTAACAGTGATGGGGCAACCATCGATCTTACGATGTTCTACCACCCGGACACTGAGAAAGAAATTGTTGCTTTGCGAGAGTACGTCCTGACAAGGAAAGCAGCGTGCCGTGATGACAGGATTGACCACTGGATTGCGATGGTAGCAACGAACCGCTTAACCGGCCATTCAAAGGGATTTTTTTCTGTGTACACGCTCCCCCCCAACCAGGCAGTATCACAACAGAGCCAGCAACGGATAAACCGGAAACGCGGGCAGGTACCGGAGTACCGGGATACCCACCAGATCATTCTGAACAAAACAAAAAGCCTGCTGAGCACACTCTCCCCGACCGACAAGAAGAATCTTGAAAAGACCGGGAAAAATGCTTGTTTTCTCACCGGTGATGCGCGTTCAACGCCGGAAATTCCGGATTCCAGCGTACAGCTGACCGTTACCTCTCCCCCGTTTCTTGATATCGTCCAGTACCGTGCGGACAACTGGCTCCGTTGCTGGTTTAATGGACATAATGAGCACGCAATCGGGGAACAGATCACCATGGCCCGGACGCTGAATGAATGGACAATGGTTATGGGTGCAGTATTTTGCGAGCTCTACCGTATCACCCGCAATGGGGGGTATGTTGCATTTGAGGTTGGTGAGGTGCGAAAACGTACAATCCGGCTGGAGGAACATGTCATCCCGCTTGGTACCAGTGCAGGGTTTACGTGTGAGGGGGTGCTGATTAACCAGCAGACATTCACCAAAACCTCCAATATCTGGGGTGTAAACAATATGGCATCCGGCACAAATACAAACCGGATTGTAATTTTCCGGAAATGATGAGGTGGGTCCCATCTGTTCCGCAATTTCCGGAATGATGATCTTTTTAAAAAACAATACCTGCCAGCGTCCCATCCTATACATATTATTTTTATTTTCGACAGATCCCGACAGATTGTGACGGAAAAAGTACGCATTAAGTATCACGAGATCCAAGTTGTACGTATGGTTACCCGTATCATGCGGTATGCGCAGATTGCGGATGTGCTGGGTAAATATGGCCTGGGTATCGGTCTTGAACGGATATTTCCTACAAGAGCCCGGTTCCGGCTCCCCAGGCGAGGGAAAACTCCCGAAGTGACAACGGTCTACGAACGGATTCGGCTTGCCCTGGAGGAGCTCGGACCGACGTTTGTCAAATTCGGGCAGATAATGAGTACAAGGACCGAACTGCTCCCTCCGGAGATGATTGATGAGCTCAAAAAACTGCAGGACCATGTAAAACCCCTCCCCTTTTCGGAAGTCCATAAAGTGCTCAGACAGAATTGTCCCGATTGTGATGAGTGGTTCTTGAGGATAGATGAAACACCTGTTGCTTCTGCATCGATTGCCCAGGTACATTCCGCAATACTTACAGACGGCACCAGAGTAGCTCTGAAGATTCAGAGACCTGGTATTGGTGAAATTATCGACACCGATATTGACATCCTGCGGTCAATGGCTGAGCGAATCGAAACGGTATTTCCCGAATCACGGTTATACAATCCGGTCGGGATGGTGGATGACTTTGCCCACCAGATAGTAAAGGAGCTTGACTTCACCCGCGATGGCCGCAACGCTGACCGTATGGCCAGAAATTTTCGTGATATACCAGGTATCCGGTTCCCGAAGGTTTACTGGGAATACTCCACTCCTTACATCATGGTCATGGATTTTATTGAAGGGGCACGGATTGATGATCCGGTAGCAATTGCTGCGATGGGACAAGATCCCCATGAAATCGGCGTCCGGGGATTCAATGCATACCTCAGGATGATCTTCGAGGATGGGTTCTTCCATGGGGATCCTCACCCGGGTAATCTTCTTGTAACAAAAGAGGGAGATATCGTTTTTCTGGATTTTGGCATCGTCGGTATCCTTCGTCCCGAGAAACGACAGGGTTTTATAAACCTCCTTTTTGCACTTATTAATGACGATATTGAACTGATGCTACGATCACTCGAAGGATTCGGCATTGCAATTGAAGAAACTGACCGGGAAGCCCTGAGGGACGACCTGTACATCATGATGCAAGATTTCGGCGGCAGTTATGAGGTTTCACAGTTCAATTTCCGGCTTGTCGTAACTGAGCTTACCGAAATAATGCGACGCTATCGCATGAAAGTCCCGATGAACCTGATGCTTCTTCTCAAGGTCATTATAATGGTGCTCGATATCGGAGTGCGACTTGACCCGGAATTCAATTTCGTGAAAGAGGTCACTCCCTATCTGACAAAACTTGCCGATAAGGGCAACATTTCTGCTGCGTATATCAAAAGAGCCTCCACATCCTTTCTGGAAGCTGCCGATGCCCTTTTTGACATGCCCCGTAATCTCAACCTTATGCTTAGGAGACTCTCAACCGGAACATTCAAACTGGAGATCCTGGGTTCTGATATCCAGAAACTCCAGATGTCTCTTGATAAAGCCAGTGACAAACTCATGATTGGTTTTGTGGTGGCATCACTCGTGGTCGGATCCTCGCTTGTGCTGCAGGCATCGCCGGCTACACTCCCACAGGAGATCTCGTGGATTGCGATTCTCGGTTATACCGCTGCAGTGCTCTGTGGTTTCTACGCGATATATCACGTGATTTTCCTGAAATTCCGGATGGAACGATAATTTTTGGCCGGTTGTTTTTTATTGGATGCTTAATGGGCGGATTATCTCCCATCTTTTAACTTTTTCGACAAGGGGATACCGCGTGTTTGCCGGGCTTGTTGACGGCAGCACTTCAATAGGTACAGACGCGGGGATATTCAGCTGGTGATAGTATCGGCCGGCACTGGTTCCGTTCAGTACAATCAGGCGGGGTAGTGGAAATGAGTTCAGGAAACCCATGATATCATTGAACACCGGGTCGCGGATCCGGGTATCGGCGCTTCCTTCACGGCAACAGGTGGAGATAACATCCCACAGCGCGATCCCGTGCCCGGCTAACCGGGAAGTGCGGATACCGTAGGGGAGACGACGATCGATATGAAACAGGGAATCAATAATCTGCCAGAAATGATTCCTGGGGTTCCCATAGTATTCTTTTTTTTGCAGTGACTGTCTGCCAGGAAAACTGCCGAGAATGAGGACATCTACCGATTCACCATGGATGGGTGGAAGGCCTGTCTCCGGGCATTGGGAGTAAACAGAGGGTATTGGGTGCATAAGCCGGTTTAACCTGGTTATTTTCCAGGATAAAAAAAATGATCAGTCCGGTTTAAAATAGAGACTGCAGTGGCAGTGCCCATCCTGGGAGATTTCATCCTTATGATACACGCAGGGACATTCGATTGCCAGATCCTTTTCCTCGTCCCCGCTACGGAGACGGCAGGGACAATACAGCCTTCCGAACTTTTTTTTGTTCCTTACCAGTCCCCTGATCACGGTGGAGAGTTGTTTTTCATCGGTATTCAGCGTCCAGCCCTGCTTGGTTGCGTATCCTTTTGCCCATTTGAGCATTTCCTCTTCATCTGCATTTTCTTCTGTCATACTACCGACCGCATCCATGTGATATATTCGTCACGATATGTTTCTTTACACTAGACGTTAGTCTTTGCGCTCAATATGCCGGATCATCGATCCAAAGACTGAAATCCTTCCTTTTAGTCCCATGGCGATTTTAACAGTAAATTTCATTGTTTTTCATCCCTTTTATCACTGGTTCTTTCCTGGTCCGGTGATACGCTGCGCAACCCGGTTGTAAATTGCCATTACATCCCCCTTTTCGAAGCGGTACACATCTTTGTCCAGCGACTCGCCGGTTTTTTTATCCCAGAGGCGCATCGAGTCCATACTAATCTCATCTCCAAGATAGATTGTTTTACCCTGCCTGCCAAACTCCATCTTGAAATCCACCAGCGTAATTCCCTGAGCTGAAAGTAACGAATTCAGGAGCCGGTTCACTTCGAGTGCAATCTTTTTGATCTTTCTTAGTTCTGCAGGTGTAACGAGTTTTAAAGCAATGATAATCTCATCATTGAGCATCGGGTCGTGCCGGGCATCGTCCTTGTAATCAATCACAACCAGGGGCGGATTGAGCGGTGCCCCCTCCCTGAAAGGATAATTTCTGACAAGGGATCCGGCAGCTATGTTCCGCACAATAACTTCAAGCGGAATCATCCCGAGTTTTCTTACCACCATATGGTGAGGATCAAGCATGGTGAAAAAATGTGTTCTGATGCCATTTTGTTCAAGATATTCAAAGAAGAAAGCCGAGACCTCTGCATTGTAATTCCCCTTATTTGTCAGCACATCTTTTTTTCCACCATCAAATGCGGTGATATCGTCACGGAATTCGATAACGAGCTTGTCCTTTTTATCGGTACTGTAAACCGATTTCGCCTTGCCTTTCAAGAGGAGTTGCTTACACTTCACGATACCCTGCTCCTTGCCTTTACTATTTGTTCGAGCCGGTTTATTAGAGGTTCCAAATCGGGGTCGTACCATCCTTTTTTTATATACTGCGGGTAGATACAGAGCCTCTCGCATAGCTGTGAATCACCGACAAGGGTTTTAAGCTCTTCAATTGCAGGCCATGGGTGTTCCGGATTAATATAGTCAATCGTAACAGGCGACACACCCCCAAGGTCGTCCACGCCGCAGGATATGAGCAGGGATGCATCAATGAGATTGGGGGGGATCTGGATGGCGATATCTTTCTGGAGGATATCGCGTGCCATCTGAATGGTTGCGCAGATTTCATCAGTGCCCGGGACCGGATTGTGTGCCATTGGCGTTTTTGGTTTTGGAGAAAAATTCTGGATGATAATCTCCTGGATGTGCCCGTACCTTTTGTGGAGATTCCGGATTGCGAGAAGAGATTCTTCCCGGTCTTTTATTGTCTCACCAATCCCTAAAAGAAGACCGGTGGTAAACGGTATCTTTAGTTTTCCGGCATCTTCAATCATCCCCAGCCTGACAGCCGGTTCCTTGCCCTTCGATGCCGCGTGCGCCGGGATTTTTGCAGTTGTCTCCAGCATCAGCCCCATGCTTGCATTGACTCTGCGCAATCGTTCCATCTCTTCATATGTAAGGATACCCGCGTTCGTGTGCGGGAGTACCCCATAGTCAATGCTTTTCCTGCACATGGCCTCGCAATAATCAAGAATACTGGAATATTTCGTTCTTTTAAGATAGTCTATAAAACCCGGTTCTTCTTCGGGGTGTTCCCCAAACGTGAAAAGTGCTTCAGTACATCCAAGGGCTGCACCGTTCCTTATCGTCTCCTCAACGTCAGCTGGTTCCATGAGACAGCCTTCCTGTACCGGGGTACGAAAACAGCAGTACCCGCATCGGTTCCGGCAGACCGTGGTGAGCGGCAGAAACACATTCCGCGAGAAGGTAATTATGCGGTTCCGCATGAGAAAAGATACTCCCCCCATCTATTGAAAGTTGATCATATGACCTGGTGCCTGCAATGAGCAGACCTTTTTACTTTTCGGTGGATAACAAGGACAAATTTCCCTTTGATCCCCGGTTTCAATATCAGCACCTTTTTTTTATCTCACTGCATAAAACGGTATGAAATGTGCCCGCATGCCCTGATCCCGTACAAGCCTGTCAATCCCAAGACCCGTCTCTCCTGCGTGCTGAGCCAGGAGGAAAGGGAAGTATTTGCCCGGGCAATGCTGTCAGATGTGATATATGCGGTAAGAGATGTGAACTGCAGTCCGGTGATCGTGAGTTCTGAATTATTCGACAGCGAGGATATTCAAATCACCGTCACGGATGCTGACCTCAACCAGACCCTCAATTCACTCTTACCCGAGGCTGCCGGTGAAATTCTGATCGTTATGGCTGACCTCCCGCTCGCGGATGCACCATCCTTACTACGGGTTCTTGCCACCAAAAAGGACATAGCTGTTGTGCCCGGGCGGGGCGGGGGCACAAACGTCATCTACCTCAAAGAACCGCACCGGTTTCATGTCGATTATTACGGCTCGAGTTTTCTTAAACACATAAAAATTGCTGAGGATGCGGGGCTTTCTTATGATGTGGTCGATTCATTCCGGCTCCATACCGATATCGATGAGAAAGAGGATCTGGTCGAACTGTTGATCCACGGGACCGGGAAGAGCCGTGCCTACCTGGAAGAACTCGGGTTTGTACTTTCTGTTGAGAAAGGACGGGTCGGTGTGGAGCGAAAGAAAAAGGAATCAAAAGTTGAATGAATACCCTGCAAAAAAAATTATTAAGGGAGCACCTTCTTGATCCCGGCATGGATTTCAATCAAAAACTCAAATTGTTCATAACAATTTTCAATGCTGACATATCCGGTCCGGACCTTCCCTCAGAAAAATGGAATATCTCTGGCAGCGATTGGCAGCGGTATGAATTTCTCGGAGACCGTGTCCTGAACCTTGTTGCCGCTGACTACCTCTATCATCACCCTGCTTCAGAACGCGAAGGGCAGATGACGAAAAAGATGGGAATTGTTTCCAATGAATCTCTGACAGAAATTATTGAGCGGAAGAAAATTGACATTGCCTTGCTGATCCCGGAAATCATCGGGCAGCAGAAGACCTATGGTGAAAAGGTGACCGGAGGTGCTCTCGAAGCGTTTATTGGTGTGCTGTATGACAGTATTGGGTTCGAGGGGACAAAAACATTTATTCTTGATTTCCTGTCGGATGAAATTGATCAGTATCATCCCGAAAACAATTTTATCGGTAAGCTCCAGGAATGGCACCAGCAGCAGGGTCTGCCGCTCCCGGTTTATTCAGAAATTCCAGAGAGGCGGGATGGTCCGGTGCATTCCCCCCTATTTACTTTCCGCGTGTGTGCGGCGGAGGGGGCAGTCCTTGGAGAGGGAACCGGTAGAAACGTTACGGCAGCAAAACAGGATGCTGCACGGAAGGCACTTGAAAAGCTCCGCATTGATGCGTGAGTTTTACTGGGGTTTTTGGTCTTTCCGGAAAACACCCATGAACAAACACTCTTCTGCAGCAATTGCTTCGATGCCGGTTTGATCGCCAATGGGCATTCCCAGTCCCCGGATAATCGCCGCAGGAGTACACTCATCTGCTTCACCCATGACCAGTTCAGCTGCAGATGCGATATTGTCCGCGACTGCACGTTGTGTTACCTCAAGTTTCCTGCCAAACAGGTCGCTTCTTCCACGGTCGTCAACCACCGCAGTTATCCCTGCGCACCCGATTGCCACCCCGCTGCACCCGCGGCGCATGGCATGGGTCCGGCTGTCAGCAATAATAACGCCAATCCTCTTTCCCGTCTGGATTCCGATGGCATCTTTGATGGTGAGTGCACTGTCGTCCGGATTTTTTGGAAGAGGGGTAACGCATCCCAACGGTGCGTTTGATGCATCCACACCGGCATTGGGCAGCAGGGTGCCTGCTTTCATGCACAACAGAAAACCGGGTATCCCGCCTACAACCGAGTCGCTCTCCTTTAATACAACTTCGACTATGCGGGGATCCATCCGGTATTCTGCGGCAAGTTTGTTTGCCCGTGCACAAGGAGTGATGGAAGAAAGTGTCACGGTATTTCCTTCTGCTGTTGCCACGGCAGTTTCGGCAAGGACAAGGACATCTTCATTCTCAAAACCGCCGCATGCATGTTGTGCAGCTGCAATTATGAGTTCAGGAATCGGGTCACCTTCTTTGATAATTCCTGTACAGAGTCCGAAGACCGTAAATGAACTATTCATTGCCCTTTTACCATTTGTTCGAAGACCCGGATTACATCAAGGGTTTGTGCCACATCGTGTGCCCGGACAACAGATGCACCTTTATTGAGCAGCATGAGGGTTACAGCAAGGGTTCCTGCGAGACGATCACAAGGTTCCCGGTTAAGAAGGTCCCCGATAAAGGTCTTGCGGGAGATGGCAGCGAGAAGCGGGCGGTTAAATCTTTTAAAATCCGAGAAATGCCGGCAGAGCGTCCAGTCATCTTCCACCGATCTGAATGGTGTCCATATTCCGATACCGGGATCAAGCACATAATTTTTGATACCTGAGGTTTCACACCGTTCTACTACCCCAAAAAGTGCTGCTAGTGTTGCGTCCAGTCCGACCGCATCGCCCGGCTGATGACTGGATGCCATAAGGAATGCAGGAAGCCCTGATTGTGCAAGTCGTTGTGCATACGCAGGCGAAGAGAGTCCGGATATATCATTCACTGCATGGATCTCATGCTTCAGGCAGACATCGAGCACCCCGGAAGTCATGGTGTCCACGGAGACGGTGATCCCGCTCCCGTCAAGTTCTTTGAGGGCCTCATCGATCCGTGATGCTTCCGTAGTACCGCTGATTGGCTGGGTATTAGGAGCTGTACTTCGTGCACCAATATCAATCAGATCTGCACCCTGTTCTACCATGCTGACAGCTGTTTTATGAACGAAGTCAGTGGGGATGTATGAATTGGCATAAAAAGACTCCGGGCTGCAGTTTATCACGCCCATCAGGCGGACAGGGGCATCGTTGCCGATAACAAGTTTATTTACCACGCAGTGTTGCATAGCTGCACATTCGCTGCACGATAGGTGTTCTCCATCAGAGTCGCGATTGTCATCGGACCCACGCCGCCAGGAACCGGAGTGATTGCATACGCAATATCCTTTACCGCTTCAAAGTCCACGTCACCGACCAGTTTCCCGTTCAACTGGTTTATACCCACGTCAATTACAACAGCACCAGGTTTGACACATTCCCCGGTGATGAAGTGTGCTTTTCCGACCGCGGAGACAAGAATATCTGCTCGTCTGAGTTCCTCAGCAAGGTTCTTTGTCTTGCTATGGCAGAGTGTAACCGTTGCATCGGCATTCAGTAATAACGCCGACATCGGGCGTCCGACATCAATACTTCGCCCTATTACTACTGCCCGTGTACCGGAAAGATCAATTTTGTATTCTGCAAGGAGTGTCATAATCCCCTTGGGTGTGCAGGGTGTAAAACGGGGTTTTCCTGAAAACAGAAGGCCGAGATTGAACGGGTGGAATCCATCCACATCTTTTTCTGGATCTACCGCGGCTATCACGCGCTCTGTATCAACCTGTTTTGGGAGCGGGAGCTGGATAAGGATACCATTAATATCTGCATCTTTATTGAGTTGCGTAACGGCTTTAAGCACATGTTCAGTTGTTGCATCTCCGGCCAGCTCCATGCCGACCGAACCGATGCCAACCTGCTCGCAGGCATGATGCTTCATCCTGATATACATCTGCGAAGCTGGATCGCTGCCAACAATCACCGTTGCTAATTTTGGGGATAGTCCTGATTCCTCAATCTCCTCTTTGAGGATCTCGAGCTGCATACCTGCAATTTTTTTTCCATTGAGAATCATGGCCATGGGAGAGACCTTTTAAAAATGTTATTCCGGATACAGGGTGAATTTGCCCGCCATCGCAGTCACGCTGGCATGTACATCTTTGATAACCGCCTCGTTTTGGATATCCTTTACTACTGACGCAATCCAGTTACCGATCAGACGCATTTCCGCTTCTTTCATGCCCCGTGACGTGACCGCGGGTGTACCTACCCGCAGCCCGCTTGTGATAAACGGGCTCTTGGTCTCGTTGGGGATCGTGTTTTTATTCACCGTGATGCCGGCTCTGCCGAGTGCAGTCTCCGCTTCAAGACCGGTAATACCCTGCGCAGTCAGGTCAATAAGCATCAGGTGGTTGTCTGTACCGTCGGAAACGAGGCGGAGACCGTTATTCATCAGGGTTTCTGCGAGCACCTTTGCGTTCTTAACAATTTGTTTATTATATTCCCTGAATGAAGGGCGGAGCGCCTCTTTGAAGCATACGGCCTTTGCCGTGATGGTATGCATGAGCGGTCCTCCCTGCATGCCAGGAAAGATCGCCTTGTCTATTGCCGGGGCATATTCGCTGTTGCACATAATAGCTCCACCCCGGGGTCCCCGGAGGGTCTTATGTGTGGTGGTGGTCGTGAAGTTTACCACATTGACCGAATTCTGGTGAACGCCGGTTGCACAAAGTCCGGCGATATGGGCAATATCGGCCATACAATATGCCCCCACACCATCTGCAATTTCCTGGAACGCTTTAAAATCGATTGTTCTCGGGTACGCTGACGCCCCGCAGACGAGCATTTTCGGCTTTTCCTTCTTTGCCATCTCTTCGACTGTGCCATAATCGAGCATTTCCGTTTTGGGATCAAGACTGTACTGGGCTACTTTGTAAAATTTCCCGGTAAAGCTGACCGGTGATCCGTGAGAAAGATGTCCTCCCTGCGTGAGTTTCATGCTCATCAGTGTATCACCAAGATTCATGAACGCAAAATAGACCGCCATGTTTGCCTGGGTACCTGAGTGCGGCTGGACGTTTGCATGTTCTGCGCCAAACAACTTCTTCAACCGGTCGCGGGCAAGATTCTCTGCCATATCATGGAACTCACAGCCCCCGTAATACCTTTTTCCCGGGTAACCCTCAGCGTATTTATTGGTCATGATAGACCCCATCGCTTCGAGCACTGCACGGGAAACCTGGTTTTCTGATGCGATCAGCTCAAGCCCGTTTAACTGGCGGAGCCGCTCCTTTTCAATAATATCTGCTATTTCTGGATCAGTTTTAGACAGATAGGACATATGGAGAAGGGTTCGCTGCAATCAGGTAATACCTTTTCCCGCCACTGGTGACTGCATTAAGCGGGCATGGTGCCGCATCGCATCCTTTTAATCCGGCGGGTGAAAGAGAGCGGGATAATTGGTGCAAAGCAGTTGGAGGACTGTTGCAGGATGCGTATTTCAGGCATAATAAAGCACAAACCTTTTTTCCTTATCTGGCGATCACTACTATTATTTATACGGAGTGCGCCGCACCAGTACAGGTAAGGTATGTGCTGTGACGCAACCTGATTAAAAAGATCATATATCTTGAGCACGAACTTAGAAAAAGGAGTACCTGATATCAATGCTGGAAATTTCCGGAGTCGGAGCTGCAACTGAGGATCGTATTGTAGCAATTGAAAAAAAGGTGAGGGACCTGGAGGCTCTCGTCAAAGGCCTGACACAGGAGCTTCTGGATCTCAAGTCCCTGGCAATGAAAATGTCCAAACAGACTGAAGAACGCAGCAGGCAGGACCTGAAGAGGCCTGTTATTCAGGGATCACAACAACCTCTTGCAGCAGCAGGTGGTGCAAAGGGATCTTCAAGCACTGTTGTCATGCGCAAAGGCGATAAACGCCCGGCTGATGCCCCCACGGCACAACCTGAACCGGCAATGGACATGATTATGCAGCAGGATGGAACCATGAAACTGGAGCCCCGCCGTGGAGACAAAAGCTATATCGTTGCATCGGCTGGATACGGACGCAAGAAAGGGACGTCCGCTAAATCAAAACAGGGCGATCTCATTGTTGCCGCAGAAGAAGACAAGAAGGATCCTGCAAAGAAGTAAGGAGCCGGATCTTTGCATATCACGGAACTGGAGATCGATAATTTCAAGTCTTTTTCAAAAAAGACAAAAATCCCCTTTTTAGAGGGTTTTACCGTTATATCCGGGCCGAACGGGTCGGGAAAAAGCAACATCATCGATTCAATTCTTTTTGTGCTTGCGCTGTCGAGTTCCCGTAATCTTCGTGCCGAAAAGCTGACCGATCTCATCAATCTTAATACCGGCAGGAATACTGCTGAGGTTGCGCTCGAATTTTCTGATGGTACCAGGATCAAACGAAGAATCAAACGTACAGGAAACGGGTATTACAGCTACAATTATCTCAATGACCGGCTCTGTAAGCAGGGCGATATTGTTGATCATCTCGCAAAGCACGGGATTAAACCTCATGGCTATAATGTTGTCATGCAGGGTGATGTGACCCGTATCATGGAGATGAGTGATTTTGAGCGGCGCAAGATTATTGATGAGATTGCGGGCGTCTCGGAGTTTGATGTAAAAAAACAGCAGTCTCTTTCCGAACTTGATATCGTGAGGGAACGGATCGAACGCGAAGAACTTCTCCTGCTTGAGCTGACAAAGAGGGTTAATGAGCTCAGGCGCGAAAGAGAGCACGCCCTCGAGTACCAGAAATGGCAGCAGGATCTCTCATTCTTCCAGAACTGCCGGGCCGCAGCCCAGCTCCATGAAAAGGAAAAAGAGCTTGGATCTCTCATGCGCTCGACTGATGAGCACAGGATTGTGCTCACCCGGATTGATACTGACCGGAGTCTTGAAGAGAATGAACTTTCCTACCTTAAGGCTGATTTAAAAGATATTGATGACCTGATTAACAAGAAGAGCGGGTCTGATTATCTTAAACTTATTGCGGAACTTGAAGAGGCAAAAAGCGGGATTAAACTCGCTGAGCAGACAATTGTTCGCCTGCGTAAGGAAAAAGAGACGAATCTTGAGGCAATGAACCGTGTCTACATGGATACCAAACGTGCTGAAGCACGCGTGGTGGAATGCACCGATCAGATCCGGACGTTATCCATAGATCGTACCAACATTGCCATGGAGATTGCTACTGCAAAAGCGCAGCAGGAAAAGCTGGAAACTGAGATTAAACAACATGGCGAGGATACCGAGGGTGCCCGGGACCGATTGTTCTCTTTGTTAAAAGATCTTGAGCAAAAGAAGGCACAGCGATCAGAAATCCTGCACCAGCAGGATATGCTGATTGAAAAGAGCCGGATGCGCACGACTGAACTTGAACGTCTCACTCAGCTTCTCAGGCAACTGGATGAAGAGTATGCGGTCAAGCAGGGGCAGCTTTCTGATGGTGAAAAGAGCATATCCGATCACATCTCCCGGAAAAAAGATCTCGACTGTACGCTTTCGGAACTGGAGGGTACGATGTTTGCACAACGTTCATCACTTGAACGTCTGCAAAAAGAGATCCGCGAATATGAACAGGATGCATTTCGCCTCGAGGCAACCCAGCAGGCACGGGGCGAATCCGGTGGCAAAGCGATTGAAGCGGTTAAGGCCATGGAACATGTGCACGGGACGATTGCTGATCTCGGTAAGGCACCTGCCGAGTATTCAACCGCTCTCAACATTGCTGCCGGTAACAAGCTCCAGTTTGTTATCTGTGACACTGATCAGGTGGCAGCAGATGCAATCAGGTACCTAAAGGAAGAGCGCATCGGGCGTGTCACATTCCTTCCGCTCAACAAGTTAAAACCCCCGGCGCTACCCCCGCTTAAAGAGCCGGGAATTATCGATTATGCCGTTAATCTGGTTGAGTATGATCCAAAGTACGATCGGGCATTTGCTGTTGCACTCGGTTCAACTGTTGTAGTAGACACTCTTGAGAGGGCTCGCAGGCTGATAGGTAAGTACCGGATGGTAACTCTTGATGGTGAACTGCTTGAAAAGAGCGGAGCGATGACGGGAGGTGCGACAAAGAAACCCGGTGGCCGGGGTTTCGGTGCTGCTGTAGATGACGAGATCTTCCGTATACACGCCCATCTTGCAGAAATACAGGGTGAAGCGGCAACCCTTGAAGCGGGTATCAAGCGCCTTACCGGAGAAGTGGATACGGAGCGTGAAGTACGCAACGGGATCGACCAGGAAATTGCACGCCTGGGATTGTTTACCGGGGAATTCTCCCGCAGATTTGAATCGATCACGGTTGAGAAGCAAACCATCGAACTCGCTGTTGCACGGCAGCAGGAAGAGACAAAAAACGGGGCTGCTGAACTTACAGCCCTTGAATCAGAACTGGACAAAACCACAGAAACCATCAACGAAGTCAGCTCAGGGATTGAGGAGATCAAGAAACGGCTTGACGATACCAATATACCGGTGCTCACCGATCAGATAGAGAAGAAGAAGAAGGAAATTGAAGAGTCCGAACGGCGGCTGCGAAACAAGGATGCGGATATTAATGATGCCCAGCGGGAGCGGCAGCATTTCAATGCCCGGTTGGTGGAACTGGGTGAAGAACGGACCAGGCAGGATGAACGGAATAAACAGATTGACTCCGAAATTGCAGGGTCAAATGAACAGATTGCGGCTCATAAGGCGCAGATTGCCGCCCTTGAGGAACGGCAGAAGGAATTTTCAGGTGAGCTTGACGAACTGCGTATTAAACGGGCTGAAGCCTCCCGTAATATCCAGGAATCTGAACTGAAGCTCATGAAATTCGATGCCGAAAAGGAAAGGATCACGATCCTGCTGACTGCGATTGAGGAACGTGCCCGTGCACTCGGTTTCGAAGTCGATATGCTCAGACAGCAGGTGGGTGATACGGACACGAACCTGTCCCTTTCTGAAATCGAAGGGAAGATCGCTGAAGCGGACGGGGCGCTCCGCAAGATAGGGGCGGTGAACATGCTCGCGATTGATGAGTATGAGAAAGTCCAGAGGCAGGTTGAGGAGCGAACGGAGCGAAAAGAAACCCTGTCCCGTGAACGGGCAACCCTTATTGAGCGGATTGAGAAATTTGAGCAGATGAAATATGAGGCATTCACGACCGCTTTTCGCTCGATCGACACCAATTTCCGGGAAATATTTGCCCGGCTTACAAGTGGAAGCGGGCACCTTATTCTTGAGAATGAGGAAGATCCATTTGCCGGTGGCATGACATTTGCTGTACAACCCCGCGACAAGAAGGTACACCTTCTTTCTTCATTATCCGGTGGTGAAAAATCACTTACCACGCTTGCGTTCATTTTTTCTATCCAGAGGTATATTCCTGCCCCCTTCTATGCATTTGACGAAGTGGACATGTCGCTTGACGGGTCCAATCTCGAACGTATAGCTTCGATGATCACCGAGCTTTCTCCCCAATCGCAATTTGTCATCGTCTCGCTGCGGAAACCGATGATTGAGGCAGCGCAACGTATCATGGGTGTTACGCTGCGGCCGGATAAGAGTACGCTTGTTACCGGAGTAAAAGCGAATGGCTGATCCGGGAGAGAATGAACCTGGCAACAATCCTTCGGATATTCCAGAAAAGGGGGATGCTGTACCTGAATCTGGAGAACGATTTCAAAAAGAGCCCGTTGGTTTGCCGGAACAATCTCCTGACTCTTCACAAGCTGAACCATTCGATCCTGCCCTGCAGGGTGTCATTGAAGATCCGGTTGAGATTCTTGTCAGGCTTGCAGAGCGGGGTGAAATCGATCCGTGGAACATTAATATTATTGAAGTGACGGACAGGTTCCTGACTGAGCTGGAACGATGCCGGCAACTCAATCTCCAGATCTCCGGCCGTACACTCTTTTACGCGGCGACGCTGCTCCGTATGAAGTCAGAACATCTTGAACTTCTGTCGGATCCTGATGATGAGGGCATGGATGATGATGACGAATTGTTTGGAGAAGACTATGACATAGCTCTGGATTCTGAGATTGATTATCAGGGCAGGCTGGGACCGATCGAGCGGCTGGAACACGAGATACAGCGAAGGCTCGACCGGAAAAACATGAGAAAAAGCCCGGTTACCCTCTTTGAACTTATCATCGAACTTAAAAACATCGAAAAAGAAGAGCGGAGACGCCGCCGACTCACGGACACAGGGAACGATTTCCTTATCTATGCCGAGGATGTTGTGGGCATTGCACATGATGAAGGCTATCAGGAATCGGCAATGACCGTGCTTGAAGAATGTCTCGATTGCATAGAATATGAAGAAGAGATGACCCTGGTACAGCTATGCCAGAAGTTAGGGTGGGCTATACCGGAAGTTTATATCCCTCTCCTGTTTTTAATGCTGGAAGGGCGGTGCACCCTGCGACAGGAAGAGTTTTTCGGCGATGTGTTCGTGCAGATTTGTCGGGCTGATAACTGATGCGCTGTGCTGGCATCATGGGTTCTCTCTGCGCGATCGCGGCATGGTGTTTTTTAAAAAAACCTTACTAATCTCAGTTTAACGTCTGAAAATGCCCGGAAGCCTTGACGCGCTCTGCAGCTAAACAAGATTTTACATCATTTTTTCAAAACAGGGATTGATGATTCCTGCCCTGTTCTCCATACATTAAAAAATGTGAATATTACGGTTCAAATTTTAAAAGTGAAGCATTAAAAAGGTATTTTTTTGGTGTATATTTGTCGGTCAATAGATTAAGGGAGAAAAGGGGGTGTCCGGGAAGGGATAACGTTTAAGTGTTTGAATGTGTTATTATGTGATCCACAATTTCTGGTGACGAACCGACGAAAACCGCCTGCGGGGGTGTCGGTCCCGAAGGAAAAATTCGTGTAGGCAACAAGGTATAAATAATACCACAGCCTATGTTGTTAGCCCGTGATTAAGTAAACAATAACGACGAAAAATTACAATACTAATTCTCTTTGATGGAGATCCAACAAGACCCGGCATGACCGGGGTTGGTTCTGACGTTGATACTGGCAATGCGGAAATTTGTTTAGTAACCGCTAATTCCTTAAAACAGTTCAGATAGTGTGCGTATATTTGTAGAATTCTGGTTGATCCTGCCAGAGGCCACTGCTATCGGAGTTCGATTAAGCCATGC
>CAYWHL010000019.1:0-20350 GCA_964457995.1 uncultured Methanoregula sp.
AGTACATGAATCCCACTGCTACCAGCGGAACACCCAGATCGCTGCATTCCTTTAAATGGTCCCCGGCCAGGAACCCCAGGCCACCTGCATAAAATGGAAGTGAGTGGTGGAGGCCGTATTCTGCTGAAAAATATGCAATAGTAAGAGATCTGCGTTTTGGGTATTGCTCCGAAAACCAGCCGTTCCGGTTCGTCATGTACTGGTTAAAACGGTTCATAATGATGTCGTAACGACGGAGGTATTCCGTATTTGAAAGAAGACTCTCAATAAATTCAGCGGGAATATCCTGAAGCATTTTAACGGGATTATGGACACTCTTTTTCCATGCCTGCTGGTTGATCTCCTTAAAGAGTACCCGTGCCTCCGGGTGCCAGCTCCACCAGAGATTGTATGCCAGATCGATGAGACCGGCTAGCCGTTCCGGAACATTGGGGAATTTCTCAGCCGGTCGGTCATAGTGGTCGGCCATGCGTGGTTACCTTCCTGAATTAATGTGGGTAATGTCATGATTAATACTATTGGGAGAACAAGGGAGCAAAAAAGAGGGGATCGCATAATAATATTATAATCTTCTGACGTCCCATCTGGCCTTGAGGGAAGGTGACGTTTTTTAAATGAACGCCGGCATTTGGGAGAAACTGTATCAGTCCCTGCAAAAACCACAGCTGGATCCGGTAATTACCGGGTTCAATGCCAATATCGATCGGGTTATTCCGGTGACACCCGATCTGCTGAGATCCTTTGAACAGCTTGCCGTGCAGGGATTCGATGCGATATTCGACCGGCTGAAACAATCAATGAGGTACTGTTCTGCTGATGAGGTATTCATCAGCGAACCCTCAGTATACCGTAAACTTTCAGAATCTTTTTCTCTTTCCGGCACGCTCTCTGTGGGAGGCCAGGCAGGAATTGCAGCAGTTCATCTGCGCAGACTTGGCATCCCGTCAGTTACCTGTGCTGTACCCGGTGCCGGCCCAAAGACCTGTGCTCTCCTGCAGAATGCTGGTGCCATTCCCCTGACATTTGAATCAGGAGCGGGCGATCGTCTGGACATAACCCATCTGATTTTCGAATACTCCCCGGACATGGTACCACTGGCTGACCGGGTTGTCCCGCGGAGCAACCGGTTCATCGTGTCTCCTGTCCATGATTCTTCCACGGTAATCATCCCTGATGCTTCAGTGAATACATTCCTGGAACAGATTAGTGCCTGCCGGCGTGCATTTCTCTCAGGCTACCAGTATCTGCGAACAAAACAGGAATTCGTGACCGCAGGACGGCAGATCCGTATGATCCGCAGTGTTCATCCCCTCATGCGGACGCACGTAGAATGCGTCTCGGGTGCAGACCGGCATGTGATGGAGATGATGCTTCGTCATATAATTCCGGATACTGACAGTATCGGGCTTAATGAACGGGAACTGGGGTTGTTCATGCATGTGTTGCGGGCACCTGATCCAGCGTCAGCGGCTGTACTACCATCTTCCCCTGTTGCCTGCGTGCGTGATGCTATCGCCCTTGCAGATGCAACGGGTGTGCCCCGGATTCATCTCCATACCTTCGGTTATTATATTCTTATCCTGAAATCCGAAACCTCAAAGCCGGAATTATCCCGGAATGCCCTCCTCCTGGCTGCACGGGTGACTGCCGATACAGCGGGACCGGGGCAACAGATCCTGTCACGGGAAGGTCTTTTAGCGTACGCTGCTCTCCGGGAAGTGTTTGGTCCTGATGAGAAGCCGGGGATTTTTTGGGTTGATGATCGGGTGGTGGTGCTCGTCCCCACCTGCATTTCAAAAAATATTCAAAAGACAACCGGGCTTGGCGACATTCTTTCATCCACCGCATTCGTTGCAGACCGGTTCTGATCGAAAAATTTGCCCGGTTTTTTTAACAGCATTTAAAATTAAAAAAATTTCTCTCTCAAAAATTGTAAACAAGGAGAAAATATATATGTTCTCTCTGGTATGTTCACTATGACTAAGGAACAGCATTCGTATCGAACAGAACCCGCGTGCTGATTCTCTCTCTGATTTTTTATCCTGATACCCCTTACGGACAGGCGCAGAGGGCATCAAACGGTTGGGGGAGTTCTTTTATGGGCGCTTGGTCTTTCATGGGGGATTGAATGAAGGTATGCCACAATTTTGCATAGGATTTGAAGTTCACCAGCCTTACAGGCTGAACCGGACGTTCTCGCCTGATCCGAAAATTAAGAAAAAGGATCTGTTTGATCATTATTTCGACGGTTTGAATAAGGAAATCCTGTTACGTGTCGCAGATAAGTGTTATTATCCTGCCACAATAAACATCCTTGAAAAACTCGATGAAGGATTTGCATGTTCGTTTTCGATGTCGGGTATTCTCATAGAGCAACTGGAGAAATGGAGCAAGGATACTTTATCGCTTTTTGAGGAGGTTGCACGGCACAAAAACACAGAACTGATCGGGCAGACCTACTACCACAGCATTGCCAGTTGCTTTTCAGATAAATCAGAATTCAGGGACCAGGTAAAGTTGCATTCAGATCTGATGCATGACCTGTTCTGTGTCCGTCCGACCATCTTTGAAAATACCGAATTTACGTTCAATAACGAAGTCGCTGCCACAATCAGGGATATGGGATTTGCCGGGATTTTTACTGAAGGGGTGGATCGCATCCTGGGCTGGAGGAGCCCTAATTACCTGTATACCTGCAGGGACATACCTGTACTTCTCCGGAATACGAAGTTGTCCGATGACATCGCCTTCCGGTTTGCCAACCCTACCTGGGACATGTATCCGCTGACTGCTGACACCTATGCCCACTGGATTGCCTCATCGTATGGAGATATCATTAATGTATTCCTTGACTACGAGACATTTGGTGAACACTTCTGGCAGGAGACCGGCATATTCGACTTTTTACGCGCCCTGCCCGATGAACTCAGCAAAAGGGACGTTGTACCGATCCTGCCATCGCAGGTTGTTTCACAGTATTCTCCCGTTGGAGACATTGATGTTCACGAGACCATTTCATGGGCGGATCTCGAGAAGGATACATCCGCATGGATGGGAAATGATTGCCAGCAGACAGCGTTTCATGCTGTGCAGTCGGCACGGGCATATGCAGTCAATAAACCACTGTGGCGGTATCTCCAGACCAGTGACCATTTCTATTACATGGCATCCAAATACGGCACGTGCGGGGAAGTCCATACCTATTTCAGCCACCATGAAGCGGAGGATGCGTTCCTGACGTATATGAGGATCATTGCGGACTACGAGTCACGAAATATCCGGATGATGAAAAACCGGAAATCGGCAAAGATATTACGAACCCTGTCTCCTGAACAGGCATTTCATTTTGCGTGTCCGACCGGGTTCATCGGCCATACTGCCTACAACCTTGACCAGTTTGAAGAGATCCTCTATTTCGTGCCCCAGGATTCTCTCAACTACCACCAGGACCGGGGTGATTTTGCCAGATGGATTACCGATGTGCTTGAAGATCCACAGCTCGCAGAGAGTATCAGCGGACTCACTGTACGTCACGACCTTCTCAGTGTCATAAAAGAACGGAGGGAACTGCTTTGGAGTCACTTAAAATAGCCTTTTTCTGCTGGGAATCGATGTATGCTGAACGCGTCGGCGGACTTGCCAGGGCTGCGACACATCTCGCAGAAACACTGGTAAACCAGAACCATGAAGTGCATTTCTTCACACGGGGGAATATTCCCGATCAGACTATCAAAGGTGTCAATTATCACTATTGCCAGCCCTCCGGAAAAAACATAGTCGAATATTGCGACAGCATGAGTGACTCGATGGTTGACCAGTTTAACCGTTATGATACACCCCACCGGTTTGACTTTCTCCATTTCCATGACTGGCATCCGGTCCAGGCTCTCCATCACCTGCAGGACAGAAATACTATCCTTACCTTTCATTCAACAGAATACGGGAGGTATGGCAACCAGTTTGGCGACTGGTGGGAGTTTAAGGAGATCTCCGGCAAGGAGTGGTACGGGGGACTGATTGCAAAGCGGGTAACGGCCGTTTCAGCAACGCTCAAAAACGAGGTCATGCATCTCTATAATGTGCCCGACTGGAAATGTGACGTCGTACCGAATGGGGTAGTCCCCCGCGAGTTCCGGGCAGCGGTCGATCCGGGGGAAGTGAAGAAATCGTATGGTATACACCCCTACGCACCGCTCATCCTGTTTATCGGCAGGCTTGTTTATCAGAAAGGCCCGGACCTGCTCATCGAGGCGATACGGAAAGTCTGCCTGAACCGCTGGGACGCACAGGTCGTTGTTGCCGGGGAAGGTGGCATGCGGCAGTTCCTCGAGGAGCGGGCAAAAGACCTGCCAGTCAACTTTATCGGGTACATCCCGGATTCTGAGTATGTCCGGTTATTAAACGCCGCAGATATAGTCGTCATTCCCAGCCGGAATGAACCCTTCGGGCTTGTGCTTCTGGAGGCATGGAGCGCCGAAAGATGTGTTGTTGCATCCGATGTAGGCGGACTCTCTGAGAACATTGATGCATTTGAAAATGGTGTCAAAGTGGATGTCGACCCTGAATCGCTTGCATGGGGCATCAAAATGATGATGGACGAACCAGAGAACGCAGGAGCCCTGGGAAAACGAGGCAGAACGAAAGTGGATCGCCTCTTCCTCTGGGATCCGATTGTCAGAGGACTGACAGATACCTATGCCCGTATAGTTGCATGAAAATGTGCATGTCGTTGAAGTGTTCCCTCCGTTTTTTAAAGGGACTTGAACCGGTATACAAATCTTTATTCCGGGAACTCTACCCGTAAACACTTTTTTTAGTAAATCATGTTCTCCCGTATACTTCGGTCATATCACCGAGGTTTTCGGTCACACGTGGGCTGATCTGATCTTTTTCCAGCCGCCATCTCCAGTTGCCCATATCGGTTCCGGGCCGGTTCATCCGTGATTCTGCACCAAGGCCGAGGATATCCTGCAGGGGGAACATTACCGTATCCGCAACCGATATCATGGCAAGCCGGATTAAAACAGCGGGTAACCGGTCTGCTGAAATTTCCTGTCCAATATACCGGAAGAGTCTGTGTTTCTCTACTATTGTAGCCTCCGATTCCAGCCACCCGCGGATCGTGGCATTGTCATGGGTGCCGGTATACAGAATGCAGTTCTTTTTCAGGTTATGCGGGGCATGCGGACTGCCGGAGGGATCATCAGTAAAAGCAAAGAGGAGGACTCTCATACCCGGCAGATCGAACCGATCAATAAGGCTCGAGACCTCCGGGGTAATAATGCCGAGATCTTCTGCAATAAGGGGAAGATCGACAAACCGGTTCTTCAGGAGGGTTAATAATTTTTCACCGGGTGCAGGAACCCACTTCCCGTTTATTGCATTTTTTTCACCTGCCGGAACCTCCCAGTACGCGACAAGGCCGCGGAAGTGATCAATTCTCGTATAATCGACCAGGGAGAGAGTATGCTCGATCCGGTGTATCCACCAGGAAAAGCCGGATCGTTCGTGCTCTTCCCAGCAGTAGAGCGGGTTTTTCCAGAGCTGCCCTGTTCTGCTGAAATAATCGGGGGGCACGCCAGCCATAACAAGTGGATGCAGGTTGTCATCGAGCCGGAACAATTCCGGGTGCAACCAGACATCAGCACTGTCATAATTAACGTACATCGGGATATCCCCTATCAACCGGATACCTTTTTTTATACAGTAACTCCTCAAAGCCTGCCACTGCCGGGAGAAAATATACTGGAGAAATTTTTCCGTTTCGATATTTTTTTTAAGGGGTTGTCTCATCGCATCCAGTGCTGCCGGATCACGATATTTTATTGCATCCGGCCAGGTGCTCCAGAGACTTCCCTCATGGTGCCGGTGTAATGACGTGAAAAGCGCAAAATCCTCAAGCCACCAGGAATTGTTCCTGCAGAATGCATCATACCCTGCACGGTCGATCTGATCCTGCCTGAACCGCTCATACGCCAGAAAAAACAATTTTTCCTTGAACCGGATCACCGCATCAAAATCCACGGTACCCTGAGGAAATTCCGGAACCCCGGTAACATCAGGTTCGTCCAAAAAACCGTCTTTTACCATACATTCCGGGCTGATCAGATTTGTATTGAATGCAAAGGTGGATATGCTGTGATATGGGGAATTATCATATTCCGGACTGGTGGGATTCACGGGAAGGATCTGCCAGTAACTCTGTTTTGCATCCGACAGGAAATCCACAAACTGACAGGCAGAGGGTCCAAGATCCCCGATGCCATATCCTGAAAAAAGGGAGGTGATATGTAAAAGAATTCCGCTTCCTCTACGTTTCATAAAAAAAAAGCCCCGCATTTTTTAATGATACGTGTCCGGATCCGCTCCACCAGTCAACCACTCCGTACCACATCATAAAAATTTCACCCCAAGGTAATTTCCCAGTTCCTCAAAGAGCCGGATCCATTGCCGGGCATGTGCATTCCCTGATCCTGCACAATCCTGCATACCCGCCGCTTTTCCCCGGCCTATATGGAAATAATAATTCTGGCATTCCCAGAGGTTGTATTTCAGAGCGAGCGGGTTTAAAATTTTAAAGACCTCATTGATCTTTTCCATCAGGAATGCATCGTCCGGGCTTTCAAGCAGTCGCTGCATGAGGGCTGTGATGGCTGCACCTGCAGTAAAGTTGAGCGTTGCAGTATCCGGT
The DNA here is from genome assembly GCA_964457995.1 of uncultured Methanoregula sp. Lineage (GTDB taxonomy): Archaea > Halobacteriota > Methanomicrobia > Methanomicrobiales > Methanospirillaceae > Methanoregula. The sequence continues at coordinate 6,692 of CAYWHL010000019.1, forward strand.
TTGAATTTTCCTTTGGTCATTTCACCAACCAGAACCGCAAGTCGTTGTGTATCGGGATCTTTTGCCGAAAGAATTTTTTTGAGATCAAGATTGATGATATACCAGACCGGGTCTTCGAGTACTTTTGGCGGGGGTATCTGCATCTCTTTCATCGCAGAGAGAAGCGGGAAAAACTGTTTGTAAATGTGCCGGAATGCAGATTCCATATCCGCGAGCGTGGAATCAAGAACAGCATATATTACCTTTCGCTGGCCATCCCTGAACAGGTGCCAGAGTGTATAGGAATGACTGCCATAGTGCTCTTCAAGAGCAAGAACCATCCGGGGGATGTCGCTTCTGGAAAGAACATCCATTAATTCATCCCGTATAGTACCATAGGTCTTTTCATCAACGTATTCACGTGCCCCCCCCATGAAATTGAGGTTTCCCAGATGAATCACGGCAAACATCAGGGTATTTTCTTCCCACGTAGTATCGGAATGCAGAAAGACTTTCCCAAGGGCAAGCCTGAGATCGCCGGATTCATTCCTCTCGTACGCTTCGGTGTGGATGGTATAATTCCTTATCCGGATCTTTTCAGGAGAGCCCACAATCAATGAGGACAATGCATAGTGAAATCCAACCCTTGACAGATCAACAACTGCTGTCTGGACAAAATTTTTGTATACCTGTCCGCCATTCCCCTGTTCCGGCACGTTGCCTGGAGCTTTTTTCAGGATATGGATAAATTCAGGTTCCGGATCAACCCCCGCCACTTCCCGTACAAGCTGCATTGCACGACAGGCATACCTCATTACCTGGACGGATTCGATGCCGGAAATATCCTCAAAAAACCACCCGCAGCTGGTATACATATGCATACCATTTCTCTGCATTTCGAGCAGCTTAAGTACCTGGACCTTATCTTCCTTTGAAAGTGTCCGTACCGCATGGTTTGAGAAGAAAGCTTCGATATTTCCTAAAGATCGGTTCAGAATGATGTCAATATAATCATCCCGCGCCTGCCAGGGATCTGAAACATACGAATTCATTCTGTCAACATAGAGTACCGCAAGTTTCTGACAGAGCCAGTCCATTGCCTCACGGAGTGGCGCTCTCCACTTCTGCCGTGAGATGATCTCACAACTCCTGTCACCCGGAGGTGTCTCCGGGATTGGGGAAGGGCCGGGGGGGTGAGGAGGAGTCAATCGGATACTGGAACCCTTGGTACAACATCCGCAGTCGCTTCTCCAGCGCTCGACACCGTGGGGGCAGCTCCATGATGTATTTTCGATAATTTCGACCTGATGGGTGGGTGGATATGTACTCATATATTCGCCATAGATGGTAATCCGGGCAAGATTTTTGGATTCAAGGTGATGAAGGGCGTACGCAAGCGCCATGTCACCAAACCGGTGGTGATGCCCGTAGGTTTCCCCATCGGATGCAATGTTTAAAAGCCCGGATTGTTTCTGGTCCCTGGAAAAATAGTGTATCATCCGGTTGGCAAACCCTTCGCCATTTTCTAAAAGATTGGAAAACGCCACCTCCTGTGCAATAGTGTTGTCATAAAAAAAGATGACAATCGACCCGCCGGATGGCAAACGACACAGGTACGGCAGGGAACAATCAATGTTCCCCGTGCTTACATCTGTCCATCGGGAGTTATTGATCGGTGCGATACGGCTGGCCTGTTTTGGAGAGAGGATCGTAAACGCAATTCCCTGTTCTGCCAGAATTTCCAGGGTTTCAATGTCAACTGCCGTTTCCGGAAGCCACATACCTTCAGGTCGTCGTTTGAACCGGAAGATAAAATCCTTTATTCCCCAGAGTACCTGCGTACGCTTGTCCCTGCGGCTGGCAAGTGGCATGATAATATGGTTGTATACTTGTGCAATTGCTGAACCGTGCCCGGAAAACCGTTTAATGCTGTCCTTATCTGCTTCGAGAATGGCCAAATACACTTCCGGCTGGTTGTGCTCCAGCCAGGTAAGCAGGGTGGGACCGAAATTAAAACTGATCCTGGCGTAGTTATTGACAATATCAATGATCCGTTTATCCGAATCGAGAATTCGGGATGCCGCATTCGGTGCATAGCATTCAGCGGTAATACGTTCATTCCAGTCATGATACGGATATGCAGAATCCTCTATCTCAACTTCTTCAAGCCAGGGATTCTCGCGTGGCGGCTGATAAAAGTGGCCATGTATACAGACAAAACGACTCACGTCTCCCTCCCTTCACAAAAATCCCGCAGACCTGACAGGGTAATTTCCGGGTATTTCCCATTTTTCTTTTTCCCAGATAATAATCTTCTGCGCGGTGAACCATTGTCACTTTTTTCATTTTTAGTTTTTGTATAAAAATTTTTTAAAAAAATATCATCGTAAAAATTAAAAAAATTTTGGGGGCTTAATTGATACTATATCAAAAAAAATTATTCCAGCCACCGCGTGACATCATCGACAGGAGGGCGGATTGACGGCGGGAGTTCTTCTGAGGGATAGCCGATTGCACAGCCCATCAGGTCCCATTCATATGGGGAAATGCCGAGGAGTTGACAGAACCCCAAATCTGATGACATCTCCGATGTTATCGAGACTAACTGGAACCCGAGCCCGAGTGCAGTGGCCTTCAGCCACATATTTTCCATGCAGTGTGCCAGTGACTGCAGCTCTACAGGAGGATACCCTTTGCGTTCCGCAACCACAATATAGTATGGTGCCGTGCCAATACCAGGCACAACCCCGTGTTTTTTTATCATGGCAAGTCGCTGGGCAAACCCGATCGCTTGTTCTCTCATCCCGAGATTGGTTTTCATCTCCTCATGAAGGTGTTCTGCAATCCGGTGAATTTCATTCATAATGAGTATAGCTGCAGCAGCCAGGCTCTGTGATCCATTCTTCATCACAAAGAAGCGTCGGAAATAATCGGTTGCATTTCCCACGGCAATCGCTGCAAACGGTGCAAGAAGCCCGGCATGAATAATGCGCCGGATCTCGTCCTCCGGTGGGAATTCCTTCCTGAACATCCGGTACGAACGGCGCTCGGCAAGAATTTGGTCAAGACAGGCATTTTTCTGTTCATTACTTCCAGTACACATACAGTTTTCCCTCCAAGTGTTTTATACAAGAGCCGGTTCTTGAACCTTTCCACACAAGCATCATGATACCGGTTATGCTACCGGCCCTGTGTATATCGGGAGAATGCTGCCATTGAGGATTTTTTAATGGTGATGGCGAACAAAATGCCCCGTCCGCAACGACCACTTCATTCCTTTCGTCTGGCATGCAGCACACCCATTACCCCGAGAGCTGCATGCACGGGCTTGCGTTCAATCTCAAAATGATAATACCTGCTGATGTAATCCAGGAGGGATATACTGGGAAGTCCGCTGATCGGTGGGATGTGAAGTTCCATCTCGATGCGGCGTATCCCGGTGAGATCTTCCGGAACTATATGCCACTCCGCCCCTTCGCAATCGCATTTCAGGAAATCACACCCCCCTGCCATTTCAATGATTTTACGGAGCGGGAACGTGGGTGTCAGGACAGGGTAATCATCCCAGATGACTGTTGCCGGTTTCCCGTCACCAAGTGCCCCTTCGATGACACCTACGGGAACATTATTCTTGCGGATATTCTCCAAGAGAAGGGATGCAGTCACCGGTTCAACTGCAACGACGTGCCGGGAATGGCGTGATGCGCGGATACAGAATGCCCCCACATTTGCCCCTATATCGATTACCTGGTCGCCAGGACACATGCCGTCGAACCGGTATTCCGGTACTGAAAAAATCTGGCGAAACGGCGTGTCCCAAACAAGAAATTTTACCTTATCCGGAGAAGTAAAAAACAGGGGCTGATTCGTTTCGTCACCACCAGGCCAATACGGGCAGAGCGTTATGCTTTCTTTTTGATAAAGGTCCCTTCTTTATATTCCCTGAATGCCTGACGCAGTTCATCTTTGGTATTCATGACAATGGGACCCCGCCATGCCACCGGTTCATGGATCGGTTTGCCGGAAAAGAAGAGGAACCGGACACCCTTCTCAAACGACCGTGCCCATACCGTGGAACCATTGCCAAACAGGACAAGGTCCCGGTTATTCATCGGGTACCTGTCCTTTGGATCAAATGTCCCTTCCCCGCCAATAACGTAGGCCAGAGTAGTGTATTCTTCCTTTACCGGAAACGAGAAAACAGCATCCGGTCCCATGGATACATCGAAGTACTCAGGATCAGCGACGATATCCTGTACCGGACCCTCAACGCCACCAACTGAACCGCAGATCACGCGGATGGTGACACCTTCACGAGGGGAGACTGTCGGGACCTGTCCGGGGCTAATCTCCTGGTACCGCGGATCCATCATCTTGGAGGCGTGGGGCAGGTTGACCCAGAGCTGGAATCCCCCCATCTGCCCGTTCACCGGTTTTGGCATTTCCGAATGGACAATACCGGATCCTGCTGTCATCCACTGCACAGCACCGGCATTGACATTGCCGGCATTTCCCATACTGTCTTTGTGCTCCACGGTGCCTTTGAGCATATAGGTTACTGTCTCAATACCCCGGTGCGGATGCGTGGGGAAACCGGCAAGGTAATCTTCCGGTCGCTGCGCCCGGAAATCGTCAAGCATCAAAAAAGGGTCAAGCTGCGGCACCTCGTAGCTGCCAAATGCCCGGTGGAGACGGACGCCGGCACCTTCAACAGTAGGGTACGCCCTCAGGACCCGTTCGATTGCGCGGACATGAGTCATTGAAGAGAACAATGAAGTGATGGTTCTTTAATATATTGGTAGTTAAAAAGGATCAGGAGAAGAGTTCGATAATGGTTACGAGAATACTGTCAGGATAGTGCAGGAAATCATGGGTCTGAAGGATCAGGTACGGGGCATCATCCCCGACTATGCACTCTGCTGCCTTTCTGATCATTTTGATGTGATTGGGGATATTGCGGTTCTCCCCCTCGTTCCTTCCCTTGCTGTTTATGGTCATATCCTTGCAGACGCCATCATCTCCCGTCGCCGCAATATCAGGACGGTACTTATCAAAACCTCACGTATCGACGGTTGCAACCGCACGGCATGCTATACGGTTATTACAGGCAGTGATACCGTTACTACCCATCATGAGTACGGGTTTTTGTACCGGCTTGACATAGGTACCGTCTTCTATAACCCCCGGCTTGCAAGCGAACGCAAACGGGTTACTGACCAGGTATACCCTGGTGAACGGGTACTGGTCCCCTGTTGCGGGGTCGGGCCGTTTGTGATTCCGGCAGCATCTCGTGGTGCCAGTGTCGTTGCTGTGGAGAAGAATCCGGAAGCCTGCCGGTATCTTGCTGAGAATGTGCAGCTGAACGGCGTTCAGGACCGGGTCACCCTGGTAACCGGTGATGCATCTGATGCATCTCTTCTGCCGGCATTCGCATTCGATCGTGCTGTCATCCCGGCACCATACGGGATGGACAGGATCTTTGATGGTATCGCACCAAGGGTAAAACACGGGGGAATGATCCATTTCTATACGTTCAAAAACAGAAAGCAGGCTGACTCCATGGCGGCGGAATTTAACGGGAAAAAATATGAAGTTGTGGTACAGCGGGCGTGCGGGAATGTTGCACCTGGTGTGAGCCGCTGGGTGTTTGATCTGGTGAAAAAAGATTAGTGTGGCCTTTTAAAAACTCCTTTTTTGGTGTTTCAAAATTTATTGGCCGGGCTGATATGGGCCGTGTCGTTCAATCCTTGGGAATCAGTCCTACTGCCGGATCCGCCCCCGTCTTATGAGAACAACAACGAGTATCATCCCGATTATTCCGGTAGCAGGAATGATAAACGTCATGTATGAAAATGCGGTATCCGGTGAAGCTGGCAAAGGTGGCACAGGCGTCTTTGAAATGACGGGGTTAACGGGTATGACGGATCCGTCTTCCGGCAGTGTTCCCGTTGCAGACAGTACTATGATCCTCTCCTCCTCTGGTCCTGTGCCCGTGCCGTTGCGAATAGTGATGGCAAAAAGGGAGAAACCCGGACATTCTGCCCGATAGACCATCCGGCCGTTTTCACTTCCAGCATTGAGGACAGGCAGGCAGACCCAGGTGCTGGAATTGAGCCTGCACAATGTGACATCATCCCGGGTTGCATGATGCTCACGTATCACCACCAGAGGTACATCGAATTCTATCAGTGCCGCTGATATGACCCCGGAGCGTGCCGAAATGACATCTATATACTGGTAGACGGGTGCATCCAAAGGGGGGACCCCGGATGGCAGAGAGCTGATCTTCCACGCAGTGATAATACTACCGGACAGATCCCGCCCGGTTATTGTGATGCGCCTGAATGCCGAGTCACCGCCGACATTTACGGTCTGGTTACCCTGAAGGCCTGTAACCGGAGGCACTGTAGATATCATTGGATAACCATCATTGCCGCCATCGACTGTTACCACCGGGGACAGGGTTGGATCAGGAGAGGATGTAGGAGCAGGAGTAAGAGTGGGATCCGGTGATACTGTGGGTACGGGAGTCAGGGTAGGAGTAGGAGAAGGTGTGATTGTAGGTTCCGGTGAGGGTGATGCGGTCGGTAGTATGGTATCTTCCGGGGTGATAACCGTCACATATCCTGAACGGCTCAAAGTGCTTGCGACGGTGAGGTTCTGTACGGTAAGGTTTACGGTATAGACCCCGGGTGTTTCATATACATGATACGGGTTGTGGAGGTCACCTGAACTGGTATTAAACCATGTACCATCGCCAAACGACCAGTTCCAGAGGGATGGCAATCCTCCGGTTGACGTGTCGGTGAACTGCACGGCAAGCGGGACGGTGCCGTACGGTGATGAAGCGGTAAAATTCAGAAGCAACGGGGAAATACCTATAGCATACCAGAGATCCCCTGTCCCACCCGAGCGGTAACTGATCCGCGGATTGCCTGAACTGTCAAGAGCAAGAGAGCTGTACAATCCTGAGTTCACTGCGGTATCCACAGTAACATTTGTCCAAAGACTGCCGGTTTTTTGTGCATATTTCAAATGACCGTTGGTGCTGTCATAATAACTGATATGGGGATTTCCCGAACTATCGAAAGCAAGAGAAGTATGCAAACCGACGTTCCCTGTCCCGTCCACGACTTCTTTTACCCAGGTACTGCCTGTTTTTGTTGCAAATTTCAGATCCCGGTTAATCCCATCATAATAGCTGATCGCAGGATTACCCGAAACAGTGAGTCCCAGCGAGGTGTAATATCCGGCGTTGCCTGTAGTGTCGACAGTCACATTAGTCCAGATACTCCCCGTCTTTGTTGCATACTTTAAGAACCCATGCCCGGCATCATAATAACTTATGTGCGGATTTCCGGCGCTATCCAGGGCAAGGGATGAATAGGTGCCGACATTTCCTGAGTTGTCTACGGTCTCGCTGGTCCAGAAATCCCCTGTTTTTTGTGCATATTTCAGTTTCATATTGAGGAGGTCCTGGTAACTGATTCGCGGATTGCTGTCATTATCGAGCGCAAGGGAGGTATATCTCCCGACACCCTCGCTGTCGACAGTCTCTCTTGTCCAGTTGTCCCCGTTTTTTGTTGCAAAGGACAGGTTCCCCCGGTTCCCGTCATAATAACTGATGAGGGGTTGTCCGGTTATACCGAGTCTAATTGAGCAGTACTCCCCTGTGCCATTCACAGGATCTACAGTCTCATTGAACCATACGCCCTCGTTCTTTGTAGCGTATTTCAGGTGACGGCTGGTCCAGTCCAGATAGCAGATCCGGGGGTTTCCCGCAGAGTCAAGGACAAGAGAGGTATACCATCCTGTATCACTGGTACTGTCAACAGTTTCAGTTACCCAGTCAAGAGCACTGACGGGTGACAGAACCTGAGAGAAGAACAAGGCAACGATAATGAGGAAAAAAGCATTTTTTACAATTCTTGTGATGGTGGTGCAGTTCCGGTCACGCATACACGGATGACTGGTGCCATGGTTACATCCGGTATTAAAATAACTATTCCAAAAACTCCTCAAACCTGTCGCCACCCTGTGTGCCCTATCAGGGTGATGCAGGAATCAGGCAGGACAATTCACTTCCTAGATCATGCTGATATGACGGCAAGTCCCCGTATACTAGCGGTTAACGTTAAGTTTTATAAATATTGTTAAAAAGTTCGCCTGATATAACCTGATGCTCCATACGGGCACTTCCGGTCTGATATCCCGGTTCAACACCATGCCGGGTTCATTATTATTACCCGGTAAGTACCTAATCTATGTCATAAAAATATACAATGCGAAGGATTTGCGCCGAAATTATGCCACTGCTGAATCATATGTATCTGAGTTACATTGCACCAGAGTCAATACTGGACAGCGGGTGGGGATAATGCTTAAGTTTTTTGACAAGGTCAGGTTTTGTTCCTTCCTGATGATCGGAATCCTTGTATGTCTAGCATGGTATGCCGGATGTCTGGACGAATCTGATACCATCACCAGGACCCCCGAGCCTGTGACTCCTGTGATCCATGCAAAATTTGTGAAAGGAGATATCATTGCCAAGACTGCATCATCTGCCGATCCGTACTTCATTATTCTGAATTATGATTCCATGACCGGCAGGTACGAACGTGCATTTGTGTATCAAAAAACAGATGGAAGCTGGTACCGGTACAACAATAAGTCGGAATTTTCTGATCGTGATCTCATAGAAAAGATCTACCCGGCAAAGGTCGGTTATGTACCTTCAGTATCGCTGATTCCTGTCCAGACACCGGTACCGGCTCTTCTGACGACGAACGTGGATCCTGTGCCGTCAAAAACGGGCACCCCCTCCTCACAATCCCTGTCAATAATGGCCCCAGTCGCCCGGTTTACGGCCAGTCCTGTGCAGGGGCGGTCCCCCCTGAACGTGCAGTTTACCGATACATCAGTTTCTGCTGGTACAACTACGTATCAATGGGATGTCGACAATGACGGCAATCCAGAATATACTATAAAAAACCCGGTCCACACGTATCAGGTACCGGGAAAATACACGATAAAACTCACCGTAACCAATGCCAGCGGTACCGGCACTGAAATTAAAACACACTATATTTCGGTATCATCATCACAAAATGGTGAATGCTTCGGCGCTGAATCCTGCAACCCGACAGGTAATCCCATTGGCGGGGGAGCAGGCTATACCAGGATAATTACCCTTACTGATGATGACGTGAAATACAGAGTCTCTACAAAGGATCAGTTGCTTTCTGCCCTGACGAGTGCACAGGCTGGTGACGTAGTATTTGTTCAGGGAGACGCGGTTATTGACCTGACCGGGACATGGGGGCATGTGATCCCGGCCGGGGTGACACTTGCAAGCGACCGTGGAAAGAACGGGTCAGCGGGAGCAAAAATTATCCGGCATCGCGTATCACCAACCGCTGAAAACACGTGGGACCAGGTTCAACTGTTTACCGTCGGTGGTGACAATGTAAGAATCACCGGACTGCGGTTCGAAGGCCCTGATTCTGTCCAGGATAAAAACAGTGAGGATGAGACGGGCATCAGGCCGAAAATTGGCATTAAGGCAGTCGGACGCACGGGTCTTGAAGTCGACAACTGCGAATTATACTACTGGTCAGATTCAGCGATTAATCTGGAAAATTACGATAATCCCTCCGCCGATGCATATATCCACCATAATTATATGCACCATTGTCATGCCAGGGGCTACGGTTATGGTGTTTCGGTCTATGGAGGATACGCCCTTATTGAGGCAAACCTTTTCGATTATACCCGGCACGCTATCTGCGCTGATGGTTACCCGGACGAGAAGTATGAAGCACGCTATAATATACATCTTGGTCATGGCAATGCAATCGGCGGACACCATTTCGACGTTCATGCGTATCCCCCCGATGATGAAGAGACCGTTGATTCAATCGCCGGGTATGAGTATAAAATTCATCACAATACCTTCGAGTTAACTGAACTACCCTGTATCGGTATCCGGGCACTTCCAAAAAAGGGTGTCTGGATTGATCACAATATATTCAAAACGAGCTATGACGATCCCCCGGTATTTCAGCGGTATGCTGGAACGTTTGGCAGAATGTATATGACACAAAATTATATTGGAAAGGATGGCAGTGCACCAGTCCTTGTTCCTGGAGAGGATATCCTGTATCTCCACCCGTGATACACGCCCTCCTCCATCGTGATACTTCCTCCCGTTACTTTAAAAACGGGGAGAATGGCCGTTTCTTTTACTTTTACAAGCTTTTTTACCAGATTACATGGACCTGTCCCGGCCCGGATTCTTCCTCCCCCAAAAAAAGAGGACAGGAAAATCCGGGAAGTATCAGGTATGTTATTCTTCAAAGAGTGGCTGGTTTTCCTGTTCAGCTTCATAAAAAAACATTTTGTCTATCGGGACTTTGAACAGCTGCGAAATCCGGAACGCGAGTTCAAGGGAGGGATCATACTTGCCTTTTTCGATAGCAAGAATAGTCTGACGTGTTACTCCAAGCTGGTCAGCAAGCGCTTCCTGTGTCAGGTTGTGCAACGCACGGTAGACTTTAATCCTGTTTCTCATTGCTGCGAGGTTGCGTATCAGATGGCATACAGAACGATGATGGCCATGGTTACCGTCACAATGAGCGTTATCCAGAGACCCGGATGGCTGATGGCCAAATCCCCTCTTCTTCTCGTTACCAGCGGATAGGATGTTGCAAGACCGCCCAGGATACTGATGAAGAGCAGCAGATCCGTAGTGAGCTGCTCTGCTGGCACATTAAGAATATTATTGAGCGCAATCACGAGTGCAAGAAGGCACGCTCCGGCAGTGAGTGCTACCAGTGTCCGGGCATCCCGCCATGCAGTGCCAGGATCTGAATGCGTGAATTTTCCATATTCGATTCTGTCCATACTAATCTGACTTCCCCATATAATTGTAAATAATATTTAACATTTTAGAATATATAATTTACTTTTTGTTTAAATAATTTTTTAAAATGATAATAAAATTTAACATTGTGTGCGAGTCAGGCATTTATAAAAAGTATGTGGATAGCATGATATCCAAGTAAAAAAAACTCGTATGTAAAGAGGCGTATGGAAAACGAACACGTAATTGTGGGTCTCATCCAGATGGAAGTTGGTCCGGATCCAGAGGAGAATTTCAAAAAAGGACTGGCGAAGGTTGATCAGGCAGCACAAGGTGGATCACAGATCATCTGCCTGCCCGAACTCTACCGGACCAGGTATTTCCCCCAGGGGATCGGCGTGAATACAATATCGCTCGCAGAAACCATTCCCGGAGATTCCACCCGTGCATTTGCTGAGGTTGCAGTCAGGCATCATGTCGTCATTATCCTCCCGCTGTACGAGAAGTCTGCGGAAGGGCGGTACTATAATTCTGCAGTTATCATAGATGCAGACGGCACTCTCCATACACCCTATCATAAAGTCCACATACCTCAGGATCCTGGTTTTTACGAGAAGGGGTATTTCTACCCGGGGGACCGGTATCAGGTTCACACAACACGGTACGGGCGCATCGCGGTACTCATTTGCTATGACCAGTGGTTCCCGGAAGCGGCGCGGTGCGTTGCCCTTGACGGTGCTCAGGTTATTTTTTATCCGACTGCAATCGGGCATCCTACCAGCGAGGAGCCAGCTGAAGGTGACTGGCATGAAGCGTGGGCACTCATCCAGCGCGGTCATGCTGTTGCAAACAGTGTCCATATTGCGGCCACAAACCGTGTCGGAAAAGAATCAGATATCCGCTTCTTTGGGGGATCGTTTATCTGTGATGCATTTGGCAAAATAATCGTTCAGGCCGGAGACACCGAAGAGATCCTTATCGCTTCTCTCGATTTATCCATGAACCGTTCAGTGAGAGAATCCTGGGGCTTCTTCCGGAACCGGCGGCCGGACACGTATGCTAAAACGTGTTCGTTGTTCCCGGGTGAGCACGGGGCGTTTCCAGACATCCGTCCCGGTGACACGCCACGGAATCGCGGATTCCATATGCCCGCAGAATGGGAACCCCATGAAGCTGTCTGGCTTTCGTGGCCGCATAATAAGCGTACATTTCCCCAGGTCCCTGCGGTTGAAGAGGCATATTATGCGTTTATTGCGGCCATACACGCAACAGAGCGGGTTGAATTGTTCGTTCCGACAGCGGCTGCACACCGGAAAATCCGTGCCAGGCTCCGCGAATCCGGTGTCGATCTCTCAAAGGTTACCCTTCATACTACGGACTATTCGGATATCTGGATCCGCGATTATGGTCCGACGTTTGTCATCAACCGTGCCATGTCACGGACTGCCATAGTGCGCTGGAACTTCAACGCATGGGGGGAAAAATATGAAGACCAGATCCAGGATGGAAAAATCCCTGACATTATGAACCGCCGGCTTGAGTATCCCCTGTTTGTTCCCGAAATCGTGCTCGAAGGTGGATCTATCGAAGTCAACGGGAGGGGAACAGTGCTGACCACCCGTTCATGTCTCTTAAACCCGAACCGGAATCCGTCGTTATCTCCTGGTACTATTGAGGATTTCTTAAAAGAGTATCTTGGAGCTGTTAAGATTATCTGGCTGAACGAGGGGATAGTTGGTGATGATACGGATGGCCATATTGATGACATTGCACGTTTTGTAAATCCATCGACTGTTGTGTGCGCGTACGAGAGTGACACAGCAGATGCAAATTATACGGCCCTACATGAAAATTACGAGATTCTGACGCAATCATGCGACCAGAACGGAAAGCCCCTCAATGTTGTGAAACTCCCGATGCCGGCAAAAGTGGACAGCGGAGATGAACGGTGCCCGGCAAGTTATACAAATTTCTATATCGGAAATACGGTTGTCATCGTACCGTTGTTCAACGATCCGAATGATGCCGTGGCGCTGCAAATTCTCCAGGGCCTTTTTACCGGTCGCAAGGTAATCGGGATTGACGCACGCGCAATGGTGGAAGGATTCGGGACATTCCATTGTGCCACCCAGCAGCAGCCTAGGGTGTAATGCGTCATTAGTCTTTTCATGGTATCCGGTTGCATATAAAGTCTGATATCTGATGAACCTGGAGGATATTAAATTATGAAACAATCACGGATTATTAAAATAGGCGATCCAGCAAAGAACTTTTCCTTAAAAGACCAGAATGACAAGAGTTTTGATCTGTATGAACATATGAAAAAGAAAATCCTCCTATCCTTTCACCCGCTCGCATGGACAGAGTTTTGTGCTGCCCAGATGAAATCGCTTGAAGACAACCTGGACACATTTTTTGCTCTTGATACCGTTGCGGTTGGAATCAGCGTTGATTCCAGACCCTGTAAAAAAGCCTGGGCAGAGAAGCTGGGTATTACCTCCACGTCCCTGCTCTGCGATTTCTGGCCTCACGGGACCGTGGCGCAGCAGTATGGTCTCTTCCGGGAAGCAAACGGTTTTTTAAGAAAGGGCAAATGTCATCATCGATGAGCAGCAGAAGGTCGTGTTCGTTAAGGTGTATCCGGTTCATTCGGTCCCTGACATAGGCGAAGAGATGACGTTTTTAAAAAATCTCAAAAAACCTTAATGATTCATCTGGCGTCGCATGCCGGCAGTAGTACTGGAAAAAGAGATGAGCCTGCAATAATCAGGGTAGCCGGTTCACTTCATTTTTTGGTGAATACCTATGTATCCTGCGGT
>CAYWHL010000020.1:0-556 GCA_964457995.1 uncultured Methanoregula sp.
CTGGAGTTATTACGGTAGATGCTCACTTGAACCGGATTCAACCGCGTAAGTCCTAGAAAATTCGAACAGATGGGTGAAACTGATTATTGCGATCCTCTGTCTGGGAATTCCCATGAATGGATATATCATGCGGATTTATCGTGGTGCACACCCTGCACCGGAAGTTGATAACTGGGGAACCCTGTTCGTTGACGGCCTGAAGCTGATGATTATCGGACTCATCTACACTATCCCTATTATTGTCATCTGGGCGATTGTGTACGGCAGTATATTCCTGGCGGTATCGTCAGGTAGTAATAGTCATATGGACTCCGCCATAGTGTCAGGATGGACACCAAACATTGGATTTGTGCTGCTCATGTATCTGGTTGAGATCGTTGTCGGACTGATTGTGCCGGTTGCCTCGATACGGTTCGCACGGACCAACAGCTTTTCAGAAGCATTCAACATCGGCGCGATTTTCGAATACATCGGGAAGATCGGATGGATTACCTATATCATCGCACTTGTCCTTGTCGCGTTAATCATCGGCATTCCGATCTGTATACTTGTCCTT
>CAYWHL010000020.1:566-20289 GCA_964457995.1 uncultured Methanoregula sp.
ATGGTCATATTCAAGGTAAGCAATATCGCAATTCTCGGTTTTATTTTCGCACTTATTCTCATGATCCTGGTCCTTTCACCGCTTTTTGCCGTCTTCCAGGCCCGGTATATGACCCGGGTGTATGACAGCGCTGTGCCTGAAGGATAATTTTTTTGCAGGTTACCCAAGGTTCGATGTCCTGAACCCGTGCTTCCTAGAAAAAAGGGGCTCCACGAGAGCGTTACCTTTTTTTGGTTTTATGCTGCACCGGGATTTTTTATCATCAGTGTACCTTTTCCCCGGTTTGCTACATCGCCTTTGTACACATCCGCGGTAATCTTCCATTCCGGAAGCACCCGCCTGTCAATCTTTTCAAACGTGGGAATCATCGCGTGCACCTTACCAAGAATCACGCATGCGCCATCCTTCATGTTCGCGCAGGGGCGGGTTGCATCACCTTCAATGATCAGCTGACCTCCACGCATCTCCACACCGGGGAAATCCCCGGTGCTTCCATGGATATTCACCTCGCCCCCCGCAAGATATTCAGCACAGAAATCCCCGGCATTACCAAACACCTCGACCCTGCCACCCTGCATCCCTTTCTTCTCACCGCGGTACCCGGTCGCACAATAATGGCCGGCATTGCCCCGGCAGAGAATCGTCCCGCCCCGCATCTCGCGCCCGAGCCAGGCATCCGCATTCCCGAGGATCTCGATCGTCCCGCCACTCATGAAATTCCCGCAGTGCATCCCGATGTCCCCGCTTATCAGGATACTGCCGGTGTCCATGTATTCCCCTACCCGTTTGATCCGCGACGTGTCACCTTTTAAAACGACTTCGATGTTTTCCGGTGAGACAGCAGTACCTTCAACAAAGATCCAGAAGAGGTCGGAGAGTGTGCGCTCCTTATTACCCTCGTACACCACCAGATCGGTGCCTTTTAAGAAATTGCGGGGAATGATCGCTTCTGCTTCTATGGGAAGGGTGGGCTTTTTGCGCTCCTTGCTCTCCAGTATTACTCTCACGGGAATGCCTCCGTATTAACCTGCCGCCCACGGGGGAGATATATGTCCTGTACCGGGTAATTACTCATTCTCACGGTATAGAACTCCTGAAACCTCCGGATAAATTCAGGATCATTATCCACCCTGATTTCTTCAGGAATTTTTGCATTTACCCAGAAAGTGGCATTAGCACCATCAACAACGATCTCCCCATCCCGCGATACCACACGCCCCCGCTTGATTGTGTAGCGGGTCTTCTGAAACCCTTCCACTACTTTGCGGTATTCATGGGCAGGGTCCACAGAGTCCGTCCGTATCGGATAAATGGCAATATCCGCTTCCGCTCCGATTCCAAGGTGTCCTTTGCCCAGGTTTATAATGCCCAATGCCTTTGCCTGCCCTGCCCGCGTCATGACGGCAATATCATGCCAGTCCATCTCCCGCTCAAGAGCACAGAGTGATGTTCTTCCCTCAGTGTCGGGATGGAGCGTGGCACATTCCTCATCACGGTACCGCTTGCTCATCAGGAGCCCGATCACTTCCGGGTACTTCACGAATGGAGCGCCATTGGGGTTGTCTGTTTCGAGCAGGCACTGCCATGGGCTTTTTGTGAGAAGCGCCAGTTCAAGACCGATTGCCCACATTATACAGTTAACAGCACTCTTTTTGGAGTACGTTACCGGTATGATACCGGATCCTGTTTCCAGCTCAACATCATGGTTGCTCCACTTGTTATGGTGGAGGCAGTGCAGATTAAACTCCATAGGGCCGTCAGCGGTCATGGTCATGGTCCGGCCGAACATGATCTGGCCCATGTCCATAACAATCTGGGGTTTGCTGTTGACCGAACGTGTAATATCTTCTGTCTTTGAACAGATGTTGCGCCATGTCCGGCCACCGTACGCGTGGAACTGCACATGGGTGGCATAGAGGGTCTGGCGATCGGGGTTTAAATCGGGCACAAGATCGAACGTTTCAAGGGTGGTCTGGTAATTCCCGGGCTTGCCGAGGTTGTTGCAATGCAGGTGCACCGAATGAGGGAGCCTGAGAAACTCGTTTGCCCGGATCATGGTGCTTATGATCTCGGCAGGTGTCACTTCAAAATGCGGAACTGGTTCATTGATGCCTGTTACGTCCTCTCCCCAGCCCCATGCCTCGGTACCACCGGGGTTGGTGAGTTTGATCCCGTAGCCTTTGATCGCGTTCAGTGTCCAGCTGACGATAGCCGCTGTCTTTTTGATGTTCTTCTCCCGTACAGCATCCATGACTGCCCAGTTGCCATCAAAAAGGGTGTTTGCCAGCATGTCCTGGTGGGGGGTCGCCGTGAACTCTTCATGGGTGTGCCGGGCTTCAAGCGGGGCCATCGCGCCTTCGAGCAGGGTCGTATAGCCCATGGCGCTGTACCGGTAGCTGTTCCCGAACGTGGTGGGGACATAGTAGCCGCTCGTTACATGCATCCTTCCGCGTCGCTGCGTCCTTCCCGCCCGCATATCCTCGGGACTCATGTACCTCCCGAAGTTCACCTTGGTTCCACAGACATGGGTATGTGAGTCAATGCCACCAGGCAGCGTGAGGCATCGTTGGGCATCAATCACCTCTGCCCGATCGGAAAGTGATTCCACGATCCGACCGTCACGGATCGCGATGTCCATGATTTCACCATTGATACCCTGGATCGGGTCAATAACACAGGCATTTTTCACCAATAGCTCAGTCATGGTACCATCCACCCGTTTAAGCGATCATAGATCTTTTTTAAGATTTCTGCGTCATCGGGATACCCGCGTTCGATTACTTTTTTCATCCGTATGGGCACCCCGTCCATCCGGTATGCGGTTCCCGCAGCGTCAATGCCCGCTGCAGTGCAGGGAATATGAATATGGGAGAGGGCAGTTGTGGCATTCACGTGCGGGTCAATAAGCACGGTCGGGATTTTTGCCAGATGGGCTGCAGCAAGCCGGGGAAAGTTTGCTCCCGGGTCACTTGCCACGATAAGTGCGGCATCGCATTCACTCCTCCGCAGGATATCGACAGCGGTCGTTTCGCCCGGGTTATAGAATGCAATGCCCCGGGCAAAATCGATAGCGAACGGATACCCGGTCATCCACGTGAATACTTCATTGGAACCATAGACATTCCCGTGTCCCCTCATCGGTGAGATAACAAATTTCGTATGCCGGCTGAGTTCATCGGTGAGTTCAATAGCGTTCCTGACATTCTTGTATTTTCCCGGACTCATGGTCAGCCCGAGACCAAAAAAGATCGCACCAAACTTTGCGTTTTTGCAGATCCCGGCGACCCTGATCAGCTGCTCTTTTGAAATACCCGCAACTTTTTTTGGGATAACCGACTCTTTCCCCCTCACGATTGCCCGCAGGGCGGAAAGAACTGCATAATCACCTCCGGGTTCAATCTGCAGGAATTCATCGGCAATGTTCACAGTGTCGTTCCTGCGTGTATCAACAACGATGACCGTGCGCTCCCGCTGTGCATCCGGAACAAAGAAACCTGTGGCAAATGTCGTATACCTGCTCATGTGGCGGGGATGCGCCTCTATCGGGTTGCATCCCCAGTATATGATCACATCTGCCCGGTTTTTTACCTGTCCGAGGGTACAACCGGGATGGCCGACTTCCTGGATTGCGAGGATAGACGGCCCATGGCAGACGGTACTCGTATTGTCAATAACCGCTCCGATCAGTTCGGCTATATGCACACCCACGCTCTGGGTTTCCCCGTGAGTACTGCTCCACCCGTACAGGAGTGGCCGGTCAGCATCTTTGAGAATGTCTGCAGTCTCTTTAACCGCCTCATCGTACGTGATTTTCTCCCAGCCGGTTGTGGTACGCCGGATAGGTGCCGGCAGCCGGGTATCATTCATGAAAGTTGCCTCGGCAAGGGAGCAGCCATTCTGCACCCGCACAATCCTGTCTCCATCCACTTCAAGTTCGAGATCATCGCAGAGGCAGCCGCAGAAGGGGCAGACCACATCACTGATAATCATAGCGCAGCCCTCCGATCGCTTCCATAAGCTCGCCGACACTCTTCACTGGTTCCTGGGTGGGTTCCACCTCGACAAACTGGCTTTTAAAGTCAGGCATGCCCGTGCCATGGGTTTCTGATGAGATGATATGGTTGGCAAATGGGCCGGTTGTCATAAAAACCTCACCCCGTGACACTCCTTCCGCTGAACAGGAGGTGATCACGATAGTTCCGGTCGGGGTCGTGATCCTGACCCTTGCTCCGTTCTCAATTCCCAGCATCATCATATCCACAGGATTGAGAAAACCAACCGAGGTCACTGCCCGGTATGCATCTGATATTTTGTGTTCGACGGAAACACCCTGGGGCACGGTGCGTCCGGTGTTGAGGAGGCACTTCACTTAAGATCCCTCCTGTACCGGTTGCTGGAATCCTTCGAGGATCCGGGCAATCCGGATAGCACCGGTCGGGCAACTGACTTCACAGGTCTTGCAGCCAGTGCATTTATCCTCATGGAGCACTACAACATCTCCTGCCAGTACCCGCATGATGACCTCGTCATTTGAGGAGTGCCCGCCGGCTCCCATCTGGGTATCGATCTCCTTGTTAACCGGGCAGGCTGTGCAGCAGTTCCCGCAGCCCGTGCACAGTTCAAGATCGATGGCGATGCGGAACGAGAAGAGCAGCGAGGTCCCTTCGCGCTCCTTAGTCTCAAGGATCCTCCCGCTTTTAAGAATCCCGTTCGGGCACGCTTCAACGCACAGCCCGCAACGGATACAGTGTCCTTTGTGGATCCGCGGCATCCAGCCGTCGCCGGCATGCACCACTTCGATAGCTCCCGGTGCCGGGCAGGCCATCATACAGAAGAGGGCATGCTGGCAGGTCTTTCCGGTCGGTTCAGGGAATCCCCGGAAGTACGAGGGAGTTACCAGCGGAGCGGTCTTTGCAAACAGGAACTTTTTGATCCATTCGACGCGGGCGAACTCTTTTAAGTACCAGATCAGGGACTGCCCCATGTTACCGCTCCGTGCATGCAACGCAGGGATCTGCAGAAATAAACGTTGACGTCACATCAGCTATCGAGTCTACCCCGATGATCATTTCATGGCAGCAGGCCTCGATGTTCATGATGGACGGGGTCTGTATCTGGATATCAACGATCCGCCCATATTCATCACTTTTGATAAAGTACGTCAGCTCCCCACGGGGTGCTTCGCCACTGTATCGCGTCTCTCCTGCTTTGCAGACACCTCCGCCCCGTATGAGCCCTTTAGGAAGTTCCTGCAGGCATTTCCTGATAAGGCCGATGCTCTGGAAGACTTCATCGAACCGGACCATCAGTCGCGCATAGTTATCGCAATCGGGGCGGGTGACCGGGACAAACCCGAGTTTCTTGTAGGTGGGATGGTTCTGCCGGCAGTCATACGCGATCCCGCTCCCCCGGGCAGTCGGGCCAACAGCATGGGCCCGCTGTGCTGCCTCCAGCGTAAGAATCCCGACACCCCGGCTCCGCAGGGCAATCATCGGGCCATTCTCAAACATACCGGCATACCGACGCAGGTCCCCCTCCATCCGGTCGAGCGAAGCCTGCAATGCTTCTGCCTCATTTTTGGGGATGTCGCACCGGACCCCGCCGGGGATGATGTAGGCACAGGTGACCCGGGCACCGGTCAGGCGCTCGAGTTCATCCATCACCTGCTCCCGTAAGTCGAGCAGGTACATGCCCAGCGTCTCATGCTCGATAGTGTAGCAATACGAGAAGTTGGCAAGAAGGTGACTCTGCATGCGGTCGAGTTCGTTTACTATCACACGAAGATATGCAGCACGTGGAGGGACACAAATCCCGCTGATCTGTTCCATTGCCTCGATAAAGACCATGTTATGGATGACCGAGCAGATCCCGCAGACACGTTCTGCAAGGAACATGACTTCCTGCCATGGACGTCCTTTCATAATCCGCTCGATCCCCTTCTTCATGTACCCGAGCTCGAGCTCTACACCGACAATACGCTCCCCTTTGGCCTCGCATTTGAGCCTGACGGGTTCCTTAAAGCAGGGATGAATTGGTCCCAGCGGGATATTGACATCCACCGTCCGTTTCATGGGTGACTTTCCTCCCAGTTGGCAAAGACCGAATCACGCACCGAGAGAATAGCCTGCAGGATCTCGTTGGGACGTGGCGGGCAACCCGGCACTTCTGCGGCAATCGGGATGTGTTTTTTTACCGGTGGGTCAACAAAAGATGCCCGGCGATTGAACAGACACCCGGAGATTGGGCAGTTTCCAATGGCAACTGCCGCTTTGGGATCGGGGATCTTCTCCCAGACCATGGCAAGTTTCTCCTCCCATCCCGGAGTATAGGCACCAATGACAAGAAGAACGTCGGCCTCACGCGGGTTGTTGTGGACAAAGATGCCGTACTGTTCGATATCATAACGGGGCGCCAGGCAGGCAAGCACCTCGATATCGCACCCATTGCAGGAGCCGACATCGACATAAGCCACATGGATCGAGCGTGCCCTGACCTTGTTTTTTATCCGCTGGAGAATGGTCATCTTCTCATTTCCTCGCGTATCTTTCCCCTGCCATACGCGATGGCATCTTCCATGGGGGTACCTGTACGTACCTGGTCGCTTACTGCCAGAAAAATGGGTTCCATTGCGGCAACGGATATAATCTGGAGATACTGCGTATATTTTTCCCGTCCCAGTGCCCGTGCAACCGGATCATAAGGATGTGCGTTCGCATCAGCCATTTCAGCCCTGGCCGGGAGATTTTCCAGCAGGATCATGTCAAGATGGTCGATCAGGTATCTTCGTAATTCCTGGACCGGGATATCCAGTTCTGCAGCAATCTTTCGCACGAGAGTATCATGCCGGTTAGCAACGAGAATCCGGTATTTCTGGGGCACAAGATCTTTCTCATAGAGATAGGTGGTCACAGAACCCCCCCGTACTTGAGCAGAGCATAAACCATGAACAGCAGCACTGCCGCCCAGAGCGCAACTATCTCCGACATATGGAGCCGGTGTTCATCGTCGATCAGATAACAGGCTGTGGCAATGGCGAGCACAAGTGTAACAACAATACCTTCAGACCAGATTGCCGGCCGGTCGATGATCTGGGCGATGCTGATAAGGATATACATTGCCCCCCCGAAGAGAATTGCTTCGCGGATCATGGATGCACCACCACCAGTACAGCTGCAGCATAGACAAGCATCAGCCCGGTAACCATCATCTGGATGGTCACTGAATCAAAGGGGGACATCATCGGGGTGATTGCACAGGAAAAGGCGAGGAGCACAATAAGGAGTATCATACCTGTCAGGAGCCAGGGAAGGGTCAGCGGCCCGATAAATACGGTGAGGAAGACGGCAAGAAGGACATAGGTTTTCAGGCCATTGCAGATCTCAAGCCCGGCGCGCCAGATACCGAAATGTTCGGTCTTGTACCCGCTCACCAGCTCCTTTGCCTCAACTATAGAGAAGGGACCAAAGGGCATCTTGGAAAGGATTACCAGAAACATTGCGCAGGCCGCCGGAAATGCGGTAACGAGCAGCGGCCCGGAGACTGCCTGGTACTGCATAATAGAAGAGAGATCCAGAGAGTGCGTATAGACGGCGATTACCGCAACACTGACAAAGAGGGGAATCTCCGATGCAGCCGAGATAACCGAACGGACACCGCCATACTTGCCATAGGGCGAACCTGATGAGAGCCCAAAACCGTGTTCTACGATCTTGTGGAGCATATATATTCCAAGGATTACCAGCAGGCTTCCGCCGCTGACCAGTACATAAAATGCTGCGGTCCAGATACCGATGGCAATGAGTACGACTGCGACAAAGAGAGTCGTACTCGCGGTTATGGGAACCCAGGTGGTCTTGAAGGAGAACTTGAGCATATGCAGGATCTCCTGCCAGATCGGTGGTCCTGGCCTGCGCTGGATCCGGGCGATCAGTTTCCGGTGAATCCCAAGGAGGAGCAGCCCAAAGAGCGTGGCAAGGACAAGTTCTGCGATCATATCAGTACCCGATGAACGGGATGTCACCTCCTGATTGTCCTGCCATCCACCAGAAAAAGAGCGCCAGGACCGTGACGGGGAATGCCGGTACAAGCACAGCTGCACAGACAGGGAGCGGTATCAATCCCATGAAGTATAAGCCCGATGAGATAACGCATACACCCGCACCCGCCCAGAAAATCCGTGCTACCGTCGTTTTCTTCATTCTCATCACCCCAGCATTACAACCTCGACAACCCGTAAAAAGATCAGGAGCGAGGAGAGCGAGCACATGATCACGTACGGGGCTCCCGGGGCGCGGAACATCTCTGCTTTAGCCGCGTAGAACGGGGCCATTCCTTCACCAATCACGCCAATCATGAGCATTGCCTTTGCAATCAGCGGTACGGCTGGCACAGTGCCTTTCATCAGCTCGATCATGGAGAGTGAGCCGGTCGCCGCTGCGTACACTGCCGCACCAGCAAAAAGCGGGACTGTTGCCGAGAGGGCTACGAGCCCGTACTGGTACGCGGCATCCTGCACATGCGGACTTTTAACTGCAGCGACAATACCGACATTGGTAATTCCGACCATTGCGGTAAAGAGTGTGAAATTGAAGATATCCCCGGTCACCATCGCACCCATCGTAGCGAGACCGCAGGCGATTGCCATGAAACGCCGGAACCGCATTTCAGAGAGACTGATTTCCTTGGCACGGTAAGCATCACCACCGAATGCAACATCCACCTGTTTTTCCGGCCGGCTGATTATAGCCAGCAACGTAAATGCCAGAGCCAGGAGGAAGAGTGTAATGGTGTAAGGGGTGAAGTACACCAGTTCGTCACCGAATTCGAGAATATAGTAGGGAATACCCCCGATGAGATCAGCCATGATGTTCCCCCCACATGGTCCCGACAAGGGACATCTTGACCGTCACTTTCAGGAGGATACCAATGGCAGCTCCCATAAGAGCGACAAACCAGTATTCCGGAAGGAACATGAAGACAAAGAAAGCAAAGATCCAGAGAGCCCATGAGATTCCGCTTGCCATCTCGAGCAGGTTCAGGTCCTCCCGGTATGTGCGGGAGATGAAGAGGACAATGAGACCGAGGCCTGCTACAGCGCCACCAGTGAATCCCGAGAGGATCATTCCGTATATAACGAGGAAGATCGAAAGAATCAGCGGTGCGTCAGCCTTTGCTATCACCTCGATGTTTAGCCCTTTGACGGGCTTTTTTCTGATCCCCTCTTTTGTACAATAGATCTGGGAGAGTGCGAGGAGTTCGGCGATTCCAACCGTAAGGCCCGGGAGAATTATGGCTTCTGCAAGATCTGTTCCCAGAAGCGCGATAACACCAAGCGACAGGATTTCAACAAGATCGATAAGGAGGAGTTTGTGGAGGTCATCCCGCTCCTTTGCAAGCGCAAAGAATGCTATGACAGCAGCAACCATGACAACGAAAATCCCGTAGCTGTACTGTCCCCACATGGTTATACCTTCCGGTAAATGTACGAAGCTATGCCAAATGCAATGAACAGGATTGTCGCTTCGACAACAGTATCCAGTCCTCTCGTGTTGTACAGGATCTCGTCGATAATTCCTCCCGGGTGTGCAACAATTGTCGTGCCAAGATGCTGAGTGGTCTGTGAGAGCCAGAGGGAGAATGGCGTCAGGAATGAGGTTACGAACCCGGCGGAAGGAGAATTCTCCGGGTACTGGGTGGCAATGGTTACCTGGGTGAATGGGGGGCCCCCTCGGTCGTACGGGTCAAGAGAGCTGTTGCGGTCAATCGTTTTTGGATAGAGCTGACTCTCGCTGTACTGGATTGGCAGGAGCAGGATGCCCGCAATAAAAAGGAGCATGCAGGCGCCGGCAAAGAGTGGCATAATGTTTTCATAGTTACAGAGGAAGTGCGAGATCTTTCTGATGATCATGATGCCACCTCCCGTTTTTGTATCACGCGGACATAGATAAACGTCGAAAGTACAGATATTGCACCGAACGTGAAGAGGGCGAGCGCTTCATTATACGAAAGCATGATGAGTAAAAGGCCAAATGCGGGGATTTCGAGATTGATTAACCGTGTCATGTAATTTTTGGGACGGGGAAACGCTGCCGCAACGGTTCCGGCTACAAGTATGAAAAGACCGACAATTAATTCCGGTTCAAAGCCATATATCATGAGGGCTCTCTCCTCTGGCAGGCCATCAGTATGAAAATAGTGGATAGGGGGATAATGAGCGCCAGTGCAGCAGCTACGTCAAGATATCCCCGGTCGACAATGAACGGGAAAATCCCGGCAATTATAACAGAGAGTGAAATAAGCTTGTCAAACGGGTCGCGCCCGAATATGGCAGAAAAGGTGCCGATCAGGATAAGCGCAATGCATGCAGCCATGACGATCTCATTCATTGCCGTTCATCCCCCCGGACCATGTGCTTGCGATAGCGTTTGACTCAAAAGTTGATCCAACAAAAAAGGCTGCGGCTGCAAGAATGGTGAGCGGGTGCGGTAACAGGAGTGCAATGATCCCCGTAACAGCAAACGAGACCACATTCAGAAAGGGGAGTTTGCGCATGGTATTCCGTTCGGCGATAATCCGGAGTGCTGCATACACCGCAATTACTGCACATACAGAAAGGGCGATCATGTACATCCCCGCAACCACCGGCATCTGATCTTCCAGAGCCGGGCAATAAGCCTGCTTGCATGGACAGAAGATAATCCCTGGATGATAAGGATGGCAATTACCATGCCGGCGATGAAATCGGAGGCTGCAAACCAGCCCGACTGGACTGCCCCGTATACGATGAATGTAGCAGTGATACACCCGGTTGTTCCGGCATAACCAGGATCATAGCAGATCCGGTTACCGATATAGACGAGCAGTGCGGCAAAAAGGCCACCGGGCAGACCTGCGCAGTATACTCCACAGCCAGCAAGCAGGGTGCCTGCCGATGCATCGGGAGAGGAGACGATATTGCCCATCATGTAACCGCCGTTCAGCTTCCCGCCGCCTTTCTCAACTTCCCGGGCGATCGCTGTTGCTCCGGAAACACCGCCACGCTGCGGTAGTCTGAAGATCAGATCAATGGTCATGAAGTTGAACCAGCAGATGAGAGCAGCAATAAGAATTCGGATGGGCTCATCAAGCATGGGATGCACCGTAAAACTTTGGTTAACACTGTAGATCAGAAGGAAAACGGATAAAGGTTCTGATGTTGACGAATTCCTTTTCCTTTTTATGAGAGGGGAGGTAATCGGGAAAAATGTTTTTCGTTTGGCGCGACATTTGTTTTTCATATGGCAACAGTCACAATCAAACGCGAGGACTGCACCAGCTGTACGACCTGCTGGTCAACCTGTCCTGAAGTATTTGAAGAAGACCCTGCGGACGGGATGAGTCGTATAAAAGAGGCGTTCCGGATTAACGGCGACTATGGAAAAGGGGAAGTGCCTGACGAGCAATACAATTGCGTGCAGGAAGCGGCAACCGCGTGTCCGGTCGAGATCATTACTGTTGAAGCGTGAAGTATGTAAGGGGTCAAACCCACCGAATCGTAGATCCCGATCCAGAGTGGCGATCCGGTCACGCCATATTTCGATATGAGCACAGAGTCCTCCGGCAGTTCTGCATTCACGTGGGCGAACACGAGCCTTCTCGATGCAAGTTCATTTTTGAATTTTATTTTCACCGTCTCCTCCGTAAGATCACCAACTGTGAGGTAGGATGCGCACCGGGGAATACCGGGGAGGTGGATTATCTCAACACAGTCCCCCAAGAAAGAAGTGTTGACTATGGGCAAGTGGTGCCACCGTTCTGGGTTGCGGGAACAGGCCTGTGAAGCCTGCGGAGATAAGGTGCATCATAATAAAACCCCCAAGCATATATGCATACTTGAGATTCTTGATTCCTGTAATCGCTTCCTGTTATTCCATCATGCGTTCCGTGCACTTCAGCGCCTGTCGCCCACGATCGGTGATGCTGTAGATGATCCAATTGCCCTGCTGTTCGCCGGAAATAAAATCCTGCTCTTTGAGGATACTGAGATGGTACGAGAGTTTGGAGTCCGCAATCTGGACGACGCCCTTGATGACGCAGACACAGAGCGGTTGGGAGAGGAGGGCATACATGACCGTTAACCGGATAGGATCCGCGAGCGCCTGGTGGAGCCGGCTGCTTCCATGAAGTGAAGACGGATCCGGTATCCGTGAGAGAAGTCCTTCCATCCCGCCCTGTTTGTCGAGTTCTTTCCTTATAGGATCTGGAAGATCTCTCGAAAGATCGCAGCATATTTTTTTTGGCAGCGATGTCTGTCGTGGTGTCATGAGTGATTCAAATTAATATGAAATAGCAAGGTATATAACCCTGCCCTGCCCAAAGAGATTCAATAAAAATTGAAGTTCTTTCACGCAGAGAATAATTTTAAAAAAATCTGGTGCGTTCGATGAGAAACGACAACAAACCCTGCTGTGCTGCTGATGCACTTCGGCGTATCCGGTAGGTGACAATCAACGGGATTCCAACCGGTATCACTATGCTCGATGAATGCATCGCAGAAGTAAAAAAGCAAGACCTGAAAAGCGAACCGGAAATCCAGGCCGCACTGATCAAACGGGTGAAGGTGTATAACTATATTCCCCGGAATGTCGAGAACGAATATGCTCGGGCACTTTTTGAAGAATTCAAGAAATCGTCTGTGAAAACGTGAATGAAAAAATGTCTGTCTTTGGGTGACACCGTGACAAAAATCGAAATTGTCGGAACCGGTTGTGCAAAGTGTAAACGGCTCTTTGCCAATGCCGAACAGGCCGTTAAGGAACTGAAGATTGCAGCGGATGTGATCAAGGTCGATGATATTGACGAAATTGTGAACCGGGGTATCATGCTGACACCGGCACTCTTTATTAACGGTAAAGTTCGGGCGGAAGGCAGGATACCCGATGTGAATGAAATTAAAATGATGCTTTTGGAGTGAGAGCAATGGTTGAAACATCACCATGTTCATGTGGACAAAACGAACCCAAAAGGATCATCTTTCCCTGCGCCGGTCAGGCCAATGTCGGTCAACTCACCAACCTTGCGGCTCTTCAGCTGACCGAAGAGGAGTATGGGAATATCGCCTGTGTGGCGCTGCTTGCGATTGGTACTGAAACCCTTGTCGCCAACGCTATGAACGCCGATGAAGTCGTCATTCTCGATGGTTGCCCGATGCTCTGTGCAAAGAAGATTGCAGGTTCCCAAGGGATTCCAGCAGGACAGCACCTTGTTATGACCGAACTCGGGATTGTCAAAGGCCCTTCAACGTCCTACACCAATGACGATGTTGAGAAGATTGTCGCCGCATGCTGGAAGGGTGACGGTAGGAAGAAGAATGACACCACATCAGGAAAAAAGGCCGGTGGAAAAAACAGCGGTTGCGGTTGCGCGTGCGGTGGAACCTGCTGATGTAATACAGGGTTTTGAGAAATGACCTTCGCGCTTGTCACCTGCTCCGGGGTCTCGAATACCGGGAAACTCACGACACAGGTGGCCCTCCTGCTGATACAGCGCAGGCCGGGGCAGTATGTCTGGATCCACGCCAGGCAGTCCGCTGCCACACTCCAAGCTGATATCGGGGACGCAGAGCAGGTGATTGTGATTGACGGGTGCGGGGATTGCTGCGCGAAAAAGAAATTGTCCTCATCCCGCATAGCCCCCCATCACCACATCATCGCGACCGAACTCGGGATCGAGAAGAAGGGAATGGGAGATGTGCAGTACGATGAGATCGAAAAAGTTGTCCGTGCCGTCATAAACAACGGAGATGTGCTGATTTGACGGCGAAGATATGCATAAAATATCTCAAAACAGGGTAAAGGAGGAAAAATGTACGAAGATATACTCGTAACCGGGCTGACTGGCGGTGTATTGGCGTTTGTTGATTATATCACGGCGCATGTGCTCACCTGCCTCATCCCTGCGTTCTTCATCGCGGGTGCGATGAATGCCCTGCTCAATAAAGAATCAATTACCAGGTATCTTGGTGCGAAGAGCCCGTTTTACAAAGCGTATCCGATTGCTGTCGTCTCCGGGCTCCTCCTCGCCGTCTGCTCCTGCACGATCCTGCCCCTCTTTGCGGGGATCAAGAAAAAGGGCGCCGGGCTCGGACCAGCGATCGCCTTCCTGTACACAGCACCGGGCACGAATATTCTTGCCATTGCCCTCACCTGGAGCGTCATCGGGGCAGACTTCGCAATCGCCCGTATTGTACTTTCGATCATCTTCGCGGTCATCATCGGGCTCGTCATCTCAACACTTTTCAAAGAACCAGTCCCCGATGCGCCGCCCACCCCAATCGGGTGCGCATGCGCTCCCGGAACGGCAAAGGAAGGCGGGCAGACGAATGTCGTCCTCTTCATCGGCACGCTGGTGGCACTCCTCTTTGTCGGCACCTGGAACATTTTCATGGAAAATAATCTGGCGGGGATTCCGCTCCGGTTTGTCATCCTCCCCTTCCTCATCATCCTGATCATCTTAGAAGCACGGCGGTGGTTCAGCAGCAACGAGCAGAAGAGCTGGCTGGAAGAGACCTGGTCGTTCATGAAAACGATATTTCCCCTCCTGTTTATCGGGATCTTTGTTGCCGGCGTGCTCAGCGCACTCCTCCCTGAAGGTATTCTTGGATTGTATCTCGGGTCGAATACCGTGTCTGCAAACCTCATCGCAGTCCTGTTCGGGACGTTTATGTACTTCCCGACACTTGTTGAGGTGCCGATGGCAAAGATGTTTTTAGACCTGGGAATGGCCAGGGGACCGCTGCTTGCATATGTCCTCGCGGACCCGGTTCTCTCGCTTCCCAGTATCCTTGTCGTCCGGAAATACATGGGAACGAAGCAGACTATCGTCTATGTGCTCCTGATTGTGTTCTTCTGCACACTCGCCGGGTTGATCTATGGTTCATTCGTTGGATGAGAGAAAGGAAATTGAAGATAACTTGTATATGATTTTCAAAAGAGGGAAAATGTATGACTGGTGAATCACATCCGGCCCACGAACGCCTTATCTTCTGCTGTTCGGGTGCATCAAATGTTGGTGTCCTTTCATTTCAGGCTGCAATCAGGTTGGCACAGGAAGGGTTTGGTGCATTCTCATGCATTGCCGGCATTGGAAGTAAGAATATGCCGATGAGCCGAGCCGCAAAATCGGCCGGGGAGCGGGTGCTTATCGATGGCTGCCCAATTGGCTGTGCACGGAAGATAATAGACGCAAACCTGATCCCCGTCGATCGTTATGTTATTGTAACTGAATTGGGGATTGACAAGACTCACGGGCTTGATATTGAGGATAGTGACGTTGAGACCATTGTAAAAGAAGTTAAACGCCCTCAGCCGCTGCAAGGGTGAAATCGTGAATTGTGTGTGAACGGATGGAGAATCCAATTCAAAGGATAATTTACAACAAAACGCAATATTAAGGATGGTATTCATGACAAAATCAGATCACGCTCTTGCCTCTTTCAGGAACGGATTCACCTGCTCGGCAGCAGTGTTCGCTGCATTTTCTGAGGATCTGGGGCTTGATCAGGAAACTGCAAAGAGATGCTCCTGCGGTTTTGGTGCCGGAATCTCAAAAACCGGGAACATCTGCGGGGCAGTATCCGGCTCAATTCTCGTAATCGACCTGAAATACGGGAAGAAGAAACAAGGCGATGATGCAGCAACTGAGAAAACCCGGGCGCTTGTGCGGGAATTCATGCAGGAATTTACAAAACGTGTGCCCGACGCTGCGATAAAGAGGAGTTTTTTGGTAAAGCATTCGCATCCGCGAAGACATACAAGGAGCGATCTTAATGAGCTCGGTGATTGAAGTCCGAAATCTGACCAAAATTTTTGGCAGCACCATTGCTGTGGACCATGTCTCGTTTGATGTCCAGAAGGGTGAGATCTTCGGCTTTCTCGGTCCGAACGGTGCGGGCAAGACTACCACCACCCGGATGCTGACCGGCGTTATCCCTCCGGATACCGGGACTGCTACGATCCTCGGCCATGACATCCGGTCCGAGCCGGTGCTGGCAAAACAGGGATTCGGGGTTGTGCCGGAAACCTCGAATGCCTACACTGATCTCACCGCATGGCAGAACCTGATGCTGATGGGCGAGCTGTACGGGCTTCCGCGTGCCCGGGCAGAGCAGCGTTCATCCGATCTACTCGGCTTGGTGGGGCTGCTTGAGCGTAAAGACCAGAAGGTGCAGGCATATTCCAAAGGGATGAAACAGCGGCTCATTCTTTCAATGGCGCTCATCCATGAACCGGAACTCCTCTTTCTCGATGAACCCACGAGCGGTCTCGATGTGCAGAGCACGCAGATGATCCTCTCTCTGCTCCGTGACCTCAACGAGCAGGGAACTACCATCTTTCTCACTACCCACAACATGGAAGAGGCAAACCGGCTCTGCCACCGGGTCGGCATTATCAGGAGCGGGATGTTGGTAGCAATCGATGCACCGGAAAAACTCAAGACGGCAATCGACCGGGTACACAGGATCGAAGTGAGTTTTGACCGTGAGGTATCCGGCGACCTCTTGGCTGGAATTACCGGTGTGAGCGAGGTAAACCGGACTGGCGACAAATGGCAAATCACCGCAGAAAACCGGGATACCGCCATCCGGTCCCTCGTGTTCTTTGGGAAGCAAAACGGTGCGGCGATCGTTTCCCTGAACACGCTGGCACCCTCGCTCGACGAGGCATTCCTCCGTCTGACGCATGAGGAAAAGCCATGAACCCGACAGGGTTTTTCGAGCAGGTTCGGCGGGCATGGGCAATTTCAAAGAAGGATATCCGTATCTATTATTTCAAAGGTCCCGTGCTCATCTTCGGGGTCTTCATGCCGGTCTTCCTGTTCCTTGCCTTCTTCATGGGGAGCAGGCAGCTTCCCCTGTCATTTCTCATTTCAGGGTTGATCGGGATGACACTCTTTTTCACTGCCACAGCGATATCTCCCGCCATCTTCCCGTGGGAGGGGTCGGCAAAGACACTTGAACGACTTGCTTCGTGCCCGATTACAGTAGAGGCAATTATCATGGGCGACATGATCGCCTCCATCCTCTTCGGCATCGGGATTACTGCTGTTACGGTCATTATCGGACTGGCACTTGGGCTTTCACTCCTCCACGGTATTACGTTGCTTTCCGCAATCTTCCTTGCTGCATGCTGCTTCTCTGCAATCGGGATGCTGCTGGCGGTACCACCCACGAATGTGCCGTCAAACATCATGATGCTCTCGTCGTTGATCAAGTTCCCGCTGGTTTTCATCTCCGGCATATTCATCCCGCTTGAGCAGATGCCAGCATGGGGACTGGCACTTTCCGTCTGCTCCCCGCTCACCTACTTCACCGATCTTGTACGATACGCGTTTACCGACGCCCACTATTTCCCCGTGTGGATCGACATCGCTGCACTGGCGGTGTTCTCGCTGGTATTTACCGTTGGGACGATGTACCTTCACAAGAGAACCATGCCACAGAGAATGTGAGTGGATTTTTCTGCGGTTTTTTCGATGGGTGTTCGTATCAGGTGTTAGTCTGGACGCATTTCAGGTCATACCACCCTTTACCCGGCAGAGCAAGTCGAATCGCAATAAAAAAAACAGGAATGGACCGCGAAGACCCACGTCTCAAACCCGGAATTTCCGGAAAATAAACTCAGCCAGAAGAACGGGTACACCAGCCCGAAGTGTGCGAGTCCTGCATGATTGCTGCTCAATTCATTGTTGATATCGTAAGCATACTCTATCGTCCTCATCCAGAGATGCAGGTTTTTCTAAATCTGGTGATATTCATTTACAATCCATGCTAGTTAACTATTTCAACTATTTTTGAATAATCTTTATGTACGATGACCAAGAAGTAACCAATTGGTAATCATCATGGACGGATATGCAGGAAAGATGGTCTATGCCGATCTCTCGGCAGAGAAGGTTACGATCAAGCCCACGCCACCGGAACTCAAAAAGCAGTATCTCGGCGGACGGGGCTTTGGCATCCGGCTTCTGACCGATATGGTTGATCCGAAGATCGATCCACTAAGCGACAAGAATGTTGTCGTGTACGCAGCCGGGCCGCTGACCGGCACCGGTATCCCGCTGGGGAGCCGGTACGAGGTCTCGACAATCTCGCCGCTCACGGGGACTGCCATGAGTGCCAACAGCGGCGGGGTCTTTGGCTGGAAGATGAAGAAGGCAGGATTCGATGCTGTCATCGTGACCGGAAAAGCGAAAAAAACGGTTTACCTTCTGCTGGACAACGGGAAGGCAGAAATCCGCGATGCGACACATCTCTGGGGTAAAACAACCGGGCAGACCACCGATGCAATCATGGACGAACTGAATGATAAGAGCGTCCGTGTGTCCTGTATAGGACCGTCAGGGGAAAAACTCGTGCTGTTCGCCTGCATCATCAACGAGAAGGCACGAGCTGCCGGGCGCGGGGGTATCGGCGCTGTCATGGGCGCAAAGAACTTAAAAGCGATTGCTGCTCGGGGAGACCTGCCCATCAAGGTTGCGGATGAAGAGCGCCTCAATGTAGTCAAGGACCGTGTGCACAAGAAGATCGAGGAGAATGGGATCGAAAAGGCGCTTCACAACTACGGTACGGCGGTGCTCATCAACATTATCAACGAGAACTACGTCCTGCCGACCCGAAATTTCCAGACTGCCCACTTCCCGGATGCGGAGAACGTCTCCGGCGAGACAATGGCAAAAACCATCCTCAAGAAACCCAAGGGTTGCTATGCCTGCATCGTGCAGTGCGGCCGTGTCTGTGAATTTGATGGCGAGTCCGGAGAAGGCCCGGAGTACGAACCCGACTGGGCATTCGGGCCAGACTGCGGGATCAATGATCTCAAGATGGTCGCTCGGGCGAACAACATCTGTAACGAGTACGGGCTCGATGCGATCTCAGCACCGGCCACGATTGCCTGCCTGATGGAGATGGCAGAGAAAGGTTATGTCAAGCATCCGATCAGGTTCGGTGATGCCAAAGGGATGCTGAAACTGGTGGAACAGATCGCAAAACGCGAGGATATCGGTGATGAACTTGCCGAGGGCTCCTTCCGGTTTGCCACGAAATACGGGCATCCCGAATGCTCGATGAGCTCCAAGAAGCAGGAACTGCCGGCATACGATCCCCGGGGAATTCAGGGATACGGACTTGCGACTGCCACATCGGTCCGTGGCGGCGACCATGTGTATGGGTACATGATCTCTCCTGAAGTACTCGGGGCGCCGGAGAAACTCGACCCGTATGTGACCAAGGGGAAACCACAGTGGGTCAAGACATTCCAGGATCTGACCGCGGCCATCGATGCATCAGGCATGTGCCTGTTCACCTCGTTTGCACTGGATGCGCAGGATTATGCTGATCTCCTCACCGCAACTACCGGCATGAAGATTGACCCTGTCGAACTTTTAAAAATCGGTGAACGGATCTGGAACCTCCAGAAACTCTACAATATCAAACGCGGGTTTGGCCGCAAGGACGACACGCTGCCGGCCCGTCTCCTGAACGAGCCCCTTAAGGAAGGCCCACCCACCGGGCAGGTGTGGAGACGGGATGAGATGCTCGATGAATATTACACCCTGCGGGGCTGGGATAGCGAGGGGACGCCGACACAGGAGAAACGCAAAGAACTGGGTCTTGCATAACAAGGCTTCAAAAAACCATTGACCATGGCCGTGCTGAGCAAAGAGCAAAAGGAGCGGTACCGGCGGC
>CAYWHL010000021.1:0-20257 GCA_964457995.1 uncultured Methanoregula sp.
GATTTCGATGACCCATCGGGGATATATGCAACTATCTTACACTATATTGATATCCTTTACACAAAGGCCGAACTTGTGCATGGGGACCTGAGTGAGTTCAATATATTATATGGAGACCGGCCGTATCTCATTGATATGGGTCAATCAGTTACTCGTGATCACCCCCGTGCTTACCAGTTTCTGATGCGGGATATCCGCAATATCAACAGGTTCTTTAAAAAGCGCTGTGATGTGCGTAACGATGTTGAAATTTTCAATGCAGTGACCGGGCTTGATTCCGCTGAACCTTGATATCCGTGGAACACGTATTGGAATAAGAAGAACAGTGCTGTCAAGCGTATATATCCTTGATCGAGGTGAATGGGAACATGATGCAAGAAGTAAAAATCGCGAGTAGCAGGGTGGGCGTGCTGATCGGAAAAAAGGGTGCAACCAAAAAAGAACTTGAAGTAAAGACCCATACTACCATTACTGTCGATAGTAAAGAAGGACTCGTAAAGGTTGAGAGTTCTGAAGATCACACGGTCTCACTCCTTCGTGCCGTGGAGATTATCAATGCCATAAACAGGGGATTTTCACCAGAACGCGCTTTTGAAATGATTGAGGATGAAGATCTTCTCTTCGATGTTATTGATCTCTCCGGTATGGCAGAAGGTCCACACCAGCTCGATCGACTCAGGGGAAGGATAATTGGAAAAGATGGTCGGGCACGCGAACAGATTGAAGATATGACTGATGTTGAAATTTCAGTCTTTGGAAAGACTATTGCTTTGATAGGATATCCTGAGCAGCTCAAAACTGCACGCGCTGCAATAGATATGCTGATAGCGGGAGTGCCCCATGAGAATGTCTTTGCATTCCTTGACAGGAAAAAGAAAGAGGCAAAGCAGAATATGATTAGTTATTATTATTGAGGTGTGATGCCTCAAATCCAACTATCCAACAGGAGATATGGCGGTATACCCATTTGAAAATAAATTGTTATAACAGACAAAACAGACAAGTTTTAAAAAATATGCGATTTCCATCGGATTTTAGTGGGATTGAGAGGAGATATCTAAGGGGTTAATCATGCTTATTGAGAATCTCGCAATCCCCACCGGTCTCAAGCAGAAATATATCGAGGCTGGTATTTCAGAGCTCTACCCCCCCCAGGTCGAATGTATAGAAAAAGGTATACTTTCGGGAAAAAATATGCTCGTTTCCGTTCCTACAGCAAGCGGAAAGACGCTGATTGCTGAAATGGCGATGCACCATACCATCGCAAACGGAGGAAAATGCCTGTATATTGTCCCACTCAAAGCACTGGCGAGTGAGAAATTTGAGGAGTTTGGCAATAAAGAGGTGAGGATTGGTATTGCAACTGGTGATTTTGACCGCCGCGATGATAAGCTTGGAAGAAATGATATCATTGTCGCTACCAGTGAAAAGGTGGATTCCCTCCTTCGCAACAACGCATCGTGGATTACAGATATCACTCTTCTTGTAGTCGATGAGGTCCATCTGATAGACTCTCAGGACCGGGGTCCGACTCTTGAGATGGTGATTGCCAAGATGCGTTTCCGGAATCCTTCGATGCAGGTTATCGCACTCTCTGCAACTATCGGAAATCCAGACAAGCTCTCCAGCTGGCTTAATGCTGAGCTTGTTATGAGTGAATGGCGCCCGGTTGACCTGCGGCAGGGAGTCTTTTTCAAAAACAGCATCCATTTCCGCAGCGGGATCCGCCCGGTTAAAGTTGTGTCGAAGAATTATAATGACCTCAATCTTTGTCTCGATACCCTGGAAGAAGGCGGGCAATGCCTTGTGTTTGTGTCGTCGCGCCGTAATGCTGAGGCATTCGCCAAACGCGCTGCCGGGGCAATAAAAAGCGAAGACCCTGCACTCGCAGCATATGCCACGCGGATCCTGAAAAATTCAGAGACTGAAATGGGAAAATCTCTGGCTGCTTGTGTAGCAAAGGGTGCCGCATTTCACCATGCCGGATTGGGCAGGCCCGAGCGTTCTGTTGTGGAAGAAGGCTTCCGGAAGGGTCTGATCAAATGCATCTCTTCTACACCAACCCTTGCCGCCGGACTGAACCTTCCCGCACGGCGCGTAATCATCCGTGATTATCATCGATTTGCTGCAGGGGAGGGAATGCAACCTATACCAGCGAGCGAATATCACCAGATGGCAGGAAGGGCCGGTCGTCCTCATCTCGACCCCTACGGTGAGGCTGTTCTTATCGCAAAGGATGAGCATCAGGTAGAAGACCTTTTTGAATGGTACATCGAGGCGCCTCCTGAAGAGGTCCACTCCAAAATCGCAAATCCCACCGCGCTTTATACCCATATTTTATCGCTAATCGCTTCCGGATTTGCAAAAAGCCGACAAGAGCTCACCTCATTTATGAACCGCACATTCTATATCCACGAACATCCGCACGGACGTTCCATGCAGCGGGCAGTTGACGCAGCACTCAAATTTCTTGTATCCTCAGATATGGTGATTGAAGTCGGAGAACATATTGGTTCAACTGAATTTGGCACACTTGTTTCAAAACTATATATCGACCCAAGAAGTGCTGAAATGATAGTCAGTGCCCTGCGTCAGAATGAAATATACTCCGATCTGGGTCTCATTCAGGTAATTTGCAGTACCCCGGATATGCCCAGGCTCTATGTGCGGAATACCGACATTGGAGCACTATCTCGTATGATAGAAAATCATACAGATGATCTCTGGATCTCACTGCAGCAGGATGATGAGGAGGCAGAAGATTATTACCGGGCATTGAAAACAGCTATGCTCCTGTCTGACTGGACGGACGAGTTGTCTGACGCAAAAATCTGCGAGCGGTATGTTGTTGGGCCAGGGGATATTTACGGTATGGTGGAAAGTGTAACGTGGCTTCTTCATGCAAGTGCCGAACTTGCGCGAATGTTTACTTCGGCATTTTATCCAAGAGTGCGGGAGTATGAGATCTGCATGAAAAACGGTACCCGGAGGGAACTTCTGCCACTTATCAGATTGCGTGGGATTGGCAGAGTTCGTGCCAGAAGACTATTCAACAACAGGATCACAACCCCGGAAGAGATCCTGGAACGGGGTAATGATGAGATAACAACAATTCTGGGAAAAGGAGTGACCGAGATGATCTTCGATCAGCTTCAGCGAAATAAAGGAGCTAAACAATTACAAAAAAATATTTCGCATTCATTGACGGGTCAGTCAACATTTAATCATTTTGGATGAATACATGAAATTTTCAATAGATGAATACGAGATCCGACAGGCAGAAACGAACGTTGATAACCGTGAGGAATTCCTTCGAACGATTAAAAGTATTGCACAGCAATATTCAACCCATATCATATGTTTTAATGCCGACAGGATGGCAGGACGTGCGCATGTAGAATCCGCAATACAACATGCACTGCGATCATTTTTATCAGCAAAACCAATATCCAACTCATTTGAAATGGAAGCTTTACTCTTCGCAGCTGGATCCCGCCAATGCAATGCAGCAACCTTGTTTGGTATACATAGAGGTAAAAATACCATGTTTGTCTGCATTTGCCCTGTAAAAGAGGAGATCTGGGGGGATCTCGCGCATCATATGCACTTTATTCCTGAAAAGAAGGATTTTTTGACCCCGGAAAAAGTAAAAAGGTTAATGACATTGTTTGATATCACACAAAATGAGCTTGAACTGGTTGGCTTAAATCGTTTAAAGGATCTTATACTTGAACGAATCGCTCTTCTCGAAGTCATCCGGTAGAATGGCCAACCTGCGTAAAAATTTTGAACATTAATGTAATAATTTGATTATCTGATTTTTTTTATGTTATCGTTCATAACGATACGGATTATTGAATGTATATTCAATTTTCTCTTTACCACCGGATCATCATTTATTAGCATGCGAAAGAATATGCGCAATCTCCGGAACAATAAGCTCTTTTGTAGCTAGGGTTACAGCTGGTGTGGAGCCGGGAATGCAAAAAATGGCCTTACCCTGACATATACCACCCAGCGCACGAGAGAGCATGCAGGAAGTGCCTATTTCATCAAAGCTTTTCATCCTGAAAAGCTCCCCGAAACCATCAATTTTTTTATCGAGCAGGGGTGTCACAGCCTCAATTGTACAGTCATCATGAGTAAGACCGGTCCCGCCATTAATTATTAAACAGTTGGAATTGTTTAAAGCATGATAAATCTCGGCACGTATTGCCTCAATCTGGTCAGGTACAATTGCGTAATGCTGTACTTCAATCCCTGCTTTCCTTAAAATATCACAGATTATCTTTCCACTGCTGTCATTTTCTTTTGTTCTTGTACTGGATGCAGTGATAATTGCTGCACGAATAGGTATTGATTTGATATGTTTCTGGTTCATACTGATGATATTAGTATTTCTTTCTCATTAATAAAATACGATATTTGTTTTTAATGAAGTGTTGAAAAAATTCATTAGCTCACACAACTGGTACCCCTTTATTTCGTGTGGAAAAGCTATTCAGGGCCTGTTCTTTTATTGTAAATACTGAGAAATTTCTTTTTTTTACGAAATAAAAAATAACAAATTAATTCTGAAATACTTATATACTTAAAGATTGATATTAATATAGGCTTTTTCTATTGTTATTTTTAATTCTGATTGATTTAATTGCAATTTCCACACGAAATGAAGGGGGGTCCCTCTTCAACACAAAGTTTAAAATTATTTTTGAATAAGAATGCTAAATTATCAATATTATTTTTGTGGAATATAAAATAAAATAAGATAATAAATATTAAATTAAATTATTTGGGCTTTGTTAATGGATTGGTCTAAAAATTTAGCGTGTTCCAGTAGAAATAAAGGGGATTATAAAAGAGATGAACCGATCGTTTTTTAGTCTTTAGTCACTAAGTGTCTGTCCTTAGTATCATTATGGCTCAACAAGAAGATTCCTCTACCGGATTATTTAAAAAATACCTTGCCAATAACAAGATATTCCGTGACCGTGAAGTGCTCAGACATTCGTACCGCCCTCAGATTCTCCCTCATCGTAAACCCCAGATTGATAATGTGGCATCAATCCTCGCCCCATCATTAAGGAATGAAACCCCTTCGAATATTCTGATATATGGTAAGACCGGAACCGGCAAAACGGCATGCGTTCGGTATGTGGGATCTGAGCTTGAGAAGGCAAGCAGCAACATGGGTACCATATGTCGGTTTGTTCATTTAAACTGCGAAGTTATTGACACTCAGTACCGTGTGCTTGCCCAGATAGCAAAAAATCTTGATGGAATGAACGAAGTCTCAAGTGACAAGATAAGGACTCATATACCAATGACCGGCTGGCCAACAGATCAGGTGTACGCAGAATTAAAAAATCAATTGGAGGCAGGGGGGGGTGTTCTGGTTATTGTGCTTGATGAGATTGATAAGCTAGTAAAAAAGAGTGGAGATGACACGCTTTATAATCTAACACGCATCAATTCCGATCTCAAAAATTCCAAGGTAAGCATCATCGGGATTTCAAATGATCTTAGCTTTAAAGATTTCCTGGATCCACGCGTCCTCTCCTCTCTTTCTGAAGAGGAGATTGTATTTCCTCCTTACAATGCCACTCAGCTTATTGATATTCTTGCCCAACGATCAGATGCGGCATTCGTGGAGGGTGCCATAGCAGAAGATGTTATCCCGCTCTGCTCCGCTCTTGCCGCACAGGAGCATGGTGATGCCCGGCGGGCTCTTGACCTTTTAAGAATTTCCGGGGAGTTAGCAGACCGGGATGATTCAAACCAGATAACTGTGGAGCATGTCAAACAGGCTCAGGCAAAAATCGAGACGGATAGCATGATTGAATGCATTGCGACACTTCCCACCCAGAGTAAACTTATCCTATTCTCTATGCTCATACTTGAACAGTTGGGACAGAATATCTTTACAAGTGGAGAAGTATCACGTATCTATCAGGATATTGCCCCGAAGATCGAACTTGACGTTCTCACTCATCGACGTATTACCGATCTCATCTCTGAATTAAACATGCTCGGTGTTATTAATACACGTGTTGTGAGCCGCGGGCGATATGGCAGAACAAAAGAGATGTGGTTTGACTCAAACACAGTAAAGATCCAAGAGGTTGTACTCAAGGATCCTCGTCTGAATGGATTAAAGGACCTTGATGTGAAGCAAATGGAAATAAAATGGTTAAAAACATGGTTCAGGTGATGTTGTATGCAAGAAAAGGATCTGGAACTTCTCCATATTCTCGAAGATAACAGTCGTCTCTCTGCAAAGGAAATTGCATCAATGACCAATCTCAGCCCCAGCGAAGTAGAGGCACGGATCCATTCACTCGAGTCAGCCGGAGTGATATGTAAATATACCACAATCATCAACTGGGAAATGGCAGGAAACGGTGAGGTATCTTCGATCATCGACCTTAAAGTAAATCCTGAACGTGATTTTGGTTATGACCGTATCGCGGAAAGACTTTCCCGTTTCAGACAGGTAAAAACCCTGCGTCTTATGACAGGTACCTATGATCTCCAGCTCCTTGTAACAGGAAAGAATATGCAGGAGGTTTCCCGTTTTGTATCTGAACATGTGGCACCAATGGACCGGATTCGTGAAACGGCAACACACATTATCATGAAGTCTTACAAAGAAAATGGCAATATCCTCTTTGAACAAAAAGAGGCAGAACGCCTCCCCTACTCGTTCTAGGTGTTGTCATGCAGAATTATATTTCTGAACGTGCTCGTTGTATCCCGCCTTCGGGAATCAGGAAATTCTTCGATCTTGCTCTTACAATGGAGGATGTTATATCTCTGGGCGTTGGCGAACCCGATTTTCGCACTCCCTGGAATATTTGCGAGTCAAGTATTTACTCAATCGAGCAGGGTATAACGTCATATACTCCTAACAAAGGCCTGCCGGTGCTCCTTGAAACTCTCTCCAACTATTTAAAACAGCATTATAATCTTTCCTATAATTGTGACGACGAAATTATCATAACGAGTGGCGTGTCAGAAGCGCTTGATATCGCAATCAGGGCAATTGTTGACCCGGGCGATGAGGTGCTTATTGCACAACCGAGTTATGTTTCTTATGCACCCTGTGTTATACTGGCAGGAGGCAGGCCGGTTCCTGTAGAATGTACAGAAGCGGACAGGTTCAGGCTTAATCCCGGCACTCTCCAGGAAAAGATCACAAAGAAAACAAAAGCTCTCATGATTAATTTCCCTAACAACCCGACCGGGGCGGTTATGGATCGGATAGATCTTGAAGCGATCGCCGATATTGTCATCGATAATGATCTTCTGCTCATCACTGATGAGGTATATGCAGAACTTACCTATGATGGGCACCATGTTGCGGCAGCTACGGTAAGCGATCTATGGCAGCGGACAATTACTCTCAACGGTTTTTCAAAAGCATATGCTATGACCGGATGGCGTATAGGGTACCTGTGTGCACCGAAGGAGCTTTGTGAAGCGGCCCTGAAGATACACCAGTATGTAATGCTCTGCGCACCCGTCATGGGACAGGTCGGGGCTCTTGAAGCAATTCGTTCCGCAGAAGATGATAAAAATAATATGGTGCAGGAGTACCGCCTGAGGCGCAATATGTTTGTGACGGGATTAAACCGGATTGGTCTTCCCACACACGTTCCGGAAGGAGCATTTTATGCATTTCCATCGGTAAAGGACACAGGATTTTCGGATACGGAGTTTGCCGAGCGATTGTTAAAAGAGCAGCGGGTTGCCGTAGTGCCAGGCAGTGTCTTTGGTGAAGGTGGAGACTTTCATCTGCGGTGTGCTTATGCAGTCTCCAGAAAGCAACTTAATGAAGCACTTGGCCGGATTGAAACATTCCTCAGCGGTATCTGATCTATTGTGGCTTTCATCCTGCCAAAATCATTTTTTCATCCAGTTTCCCAAGGGGCCGGTTCTAAGGATACTTTATTTTGCATTTCGATCAATACTACTTGATATTACAATGAGCTGCACGATCATCGTTGGTGGATTTTTTGGGGATGAGGGAAAAGGTAAGGTTGTTGCCCATATTGCATACAAGGACAAACCCGTCATCATCTCCCGCGGCGGTGTGGGTCCGAATGCCGGACACACTGTTCAGGTTGGTAACCGGGAATATGGTGTCCGCATGGTTCCTTCCGGTTTTGTATACAAGGACGCCAGGCTCTGTATTGGCAGTGGTGTGCTTGTCGATCCTCGCATTCTGAAACAGGAAGTCGAAATGCTGGACGTAAAAGGCAGGATATTTGTTGATAAACGCTGCGGCATTATTACTGAGGATCATATTCTCCGGGATAAGGGTAGTGCCCACCTTTCAAAGAAAATCGGGAGCACTGGATCAGGGTGCGGACCTGCAAATTCTGACAGGGTGATGAGGATATCTCCTCAGGCAAAGGATGTACCCGAACTTGCCGAATACCTGCTTGATGTTCCACAAGCGATTGATGATGAACTGAAACAAGGAAAAACA
Organism: uncultured Methanoregula sp.; assembly: GCA_964457995.1. GTDB lineage: Archaea > Halobacteriota > Methanomicrobia > Methanomicrobiales > Methanospirillaceae > Methanoregula. The sequence goes on from CAYWHL010000021.1 coordinate 8,492, forward strand.
GTACTGCTTGAAGGGACGCAGGGTTTTGGCATCTCTCTTTATTATGGCACGTATCCCTTCGTCACAAGCAAAGACACATCAGCCTCTCAGATTGCAGCTGACAATGGGGTAGGGCCGACGAAAATCAATGATGTTATTGTGGTTTTCAAGGCATATCCCACCCGTGTTGGAGAAGGCCCATTCAGTACGGAGATGACTTCTGAAAAATCCGACTTAATGGGGATCCAGGAATTTGGAACCGTTACCCATCGAAAGCGACGTGTTGGTGGATGGGATGGGGAAATGGCGCGGTATTCAGCAATGATCAATGGATGCACACAGGCAGCCATCACCGGTATAGATCGGATTGATAAAAGCTGCTTTGGTGTTACTGAATATGGAAAACTGACAAAAAAGGCAAAAGACTTCCTGAAAATTGCTGAGGATGATATTGGAAGCCCCATTACATTAATTTCCACCGGACCTGAAATGACCCAGATTATCGATTTGCGAGAAGAAAAGAAATGAGACGTTCACTCATGGACATACTATGCTGCCCGGTATGCAAAGGGGAACTTACATTAACGGTTGAGAATGAGAATGAGAAGGAAATTCTTGAGGGAGGATTGCTCTGCTCCTCCTGCGGAGTAACCTATCCAATCCATGATGGCATTCCCAATCTTCTTCCCCGGATCCGCCAGACAAAATAATGAAATGGAGTAGGAATGAATTTCCCGTTGTCATTCACCGTACTTTCTGCTATGGGTATGGCTTCGCCAGAAACATCTTTTGAATTTTATCTTAACCGGTTGGGAATCAATTTAATTGAAATTCCAAGGGAAAATATCTGGGCAGAGATTGGCGGTACGCTTCGGTTAATTTTTAAAAATCGCGGAGCTCCAACCCACCTTACAATATCTTCCTCAAATGCCGGTATGTATACAGATTTTTTCCACGAAAATCTGTATGTCGTTGATGAAACAGTCTTAACCATTCCTTTGCGAAAAGACTGTCAGGAAGGATTTTTCATTCTTGAAATTATCACAGGATATGGCGGGATAAAAACCTCCGTTCGCGTTGATGTCATCCAGGGATTAGCCCTCAGGAAACCGGCTGTAAAGGCAGAACCACCTCTCCAGCCGGTTGCCCATGGACGTCCGCATTTACTGATGATTATGATGGGAATCGCTTTAATTCTCTATAGCGCGTCGCTTTACACGAAAATTAACGTTCTCAATACTGCTTCATTCATTATACTTATCGTTGGTGCTCTTTACTCATGGTACCGTCAACAGTAGAAGCAGGAGTAATTGTATTATTTGCAGCTCTTGTTGTTGATTGCCTTATTGGTGATCCACATTCTACCCTGCATCCCATTGCCGTCCTTGGCAGATTTATTGGGTTCTGGGGTAAACCGGAATTGTATCCTCTAAAAATCCAGCAATTTGCCGGGGTTATTTTCTGGCTTATTACTGCACTCCTGTTCGCCATGCCTTTTTATTGTTTTTCCCTGTATGCGCCATGGTACCTTTACCTTATCATCGCGCCATTCCTGCTCAAAATATGCTTTGCCTGGCGCTCGCTCGAAGAACATACCATGAACGTCGGGAATGCGCTGAAGGAGGGGGTGGAAAACGGGCGGGCTCAGGCAGGAATGCTGGTATCACGGGACACGACACACCTTGAAGTGGAACATATTCTTTCTGCCGCGTATGAATCCATGACTGAAAATCTTAATGATAGTATTATCGCACCGCTGTTTTATTATTCCCTGTCAGGACTTGCTGGTGCGGCGGTTTATCGTGCGGTAAATACAATGGATGCGATGCTTGGATATCGTGACGAACGAAAACGATTAGGCTGGTGCCCGGCACGCATGGACGATATATTTAATTTCATTCCGGCCCGAATCACCGTTCTCTTACTTCTTGTCTATTTTACCATTAATGGGCGGTGTTCTGATGCAGTACGGGTGATGCGCCGTGACCGTCACAAACGGCCCGGATATAACGGAGGTGTTGTGATGGCAGCCATGGCAGGGGGAATTGGAATACGGTTTGAAAAACCTGGAGTATATACAATTGGAGACGGGGAGCGATCACTGGATGAAGCCGGGTCCGATATCATACACGCCTGCCGTTTTGTAACCATCGCTTTTGCAGTGCTTGCCAGTGGTACTCTGATTTTATTGGGATCATTGATCAATAGTACCGGCATATGAAACTTGAAGAACTGAGATTTGGTACCGAGCTTCTCAAGCGTGGTTTTGCATCCATGCAGAAAGGAGGTGTCATCATGGATGTGGTCGATGCCGATCAGGCTAAGATTGCCGAAGAAGCTGGTGCCGTCGCAGTCATGTCACTGGAACGGGTGCCTTCTGATATCCGAAAAATGGGAGGCGTTGCCCGAATGGCGGATCCGGAAAAAGTAATTGAGATCATTGATGCGGTCTCTATACCGGTCATGGGCAAGGTGCGTATTGGGCATTTTGTAGAAGCGCAGGTATTAGAAAACCTCGGTGTTGATATGATTGATGAGAGTGAGGTTCTGACACCGGCTGACGAGCAATACCATATCGATAAGAAACTATTCAAGGTCCCCTTTGTCTGTGGTGCCCGCGATCTCGGCGAGGCGCTGCGCCGGATCAACGAAGGAGCAGCGATGATCCGGACCAAAGGTGAGCCAGGTACCGGTAACGTTGTCGAAGCAGTACGACACATGCGAAACATTATGGGAGAGATCCGTAAGCTTAGGGGAATGGACAAGCAGGAGATGATCGATTTCGCACGGGATATCGAAGCCCCGGCAGAACTGGTTATCGAATGCGCGGAGCGCGGACGCCTGCCGGTAGTGAACTTCTCAGCTGGTGGAATTGCAACCCCCTCGGATGCAGCGATGATGATGCAGCTGGGAGCCGATGGTGTTTTTGTCGGATCCGGCATTTTCAAATCCTCCAGCCCAGAGCGGATGGCAAAGGCGATTGTCGAGGCGGTCAACCATTTCAACGAACCAGAGGTTATAGCACGGGTAAGCCGGGGTCTTGGTGATGCGATGCCGGGACTTGATGTACACACTCTCAGGGACGATGAGGTGCTGCAGACCCGTGGACGTTAAGATCGGCGTACTTGCGCTCCAGGGAAATGTGAGCGAACACATTGATACGTTCCGGCTGGCGCTTATGCGGATGGGGCCGGGTGCCTCATCCGAAGTTTTTAAAGTTCGGCACCCTGCAGACCTTGCGGGATGCAATGCCCTCGCAATTCCAGGTGGGGAATCAACGACCATCTCCCGGCTCATTGAGAAAAACTATCTTTATGAGCCGATACGCACTTTTTCCGGTGGTATTTTTGCGACATGCGCTGGCATGGTGCTGATGGCAACGCATGTTGATGATTCCCGTGTCCATACGCTTGGCCTTATTGATATGACGGTGGACCGGAATGCGTTCGGGCGACAGAGGGAGTCGTTTGAAGCCGACCTCCCGATCAAAGGACTTGTGGGGCGGCCGTTCCATGCGATTTTCATACGGGCACCGGTTGCTACCTGCGTGGGCACCGGTGTAACGGTACTCTCAAGGATAAACCAGGGAGTAGTTGCTGTTGAGTACGGGAAGCATATGGCACTCTCGTTTCACCCTGAACTTTCGTGCGATACCCGGCTGCACGAGAGATTTTTAAAGAAACTGGGTGTTTGATCCATGATAAGATGTGAAAATATCCGTGACGTATACCTCATCCCTGCTGCAAAAACACTTTTTTAGGTCTGCACCTTTAAATAGGAATCCCAACAGGATGCAATTCTTACCCTGATTCCGCATGCAATGTATATGGCGCACCTCATAATCGATACTCTTTTTTAGTGTTTCGTGATATGTAGCCAGTATATATGGAGATCAGGGATGACTGAAGTAAATCTCTTTGAAACGGTGAAACAGCACGTCTGTGCATGTGCTCTTGACCTGAAACTCTCGTCTGATATTGAAGCCCTCCTGAAAATGCCGATGCAGGAACTTCACGTGTCCATCCCAATTCGTATGGATGACGGGACTCTTCGGGTATTTCCGGGATGTCGTATCCAATACAATGATGCACGCGGCCCCACAAAAGGGGGTATCCGTTATCATCCGAACGTGACGGTTGAGGAAGTCCGGGCTCTTGCCGCCCTGATGACCTGGAAATGTGCCCTGTATCGCCTGCCCCTGGGAGGTGCGAAAGGGGGGGTGATCTGCAATCCTGAGGAATTATCAACAGGGGAACTGGAACGTCTGAGCAGATCCTTTGTCCAGAAGATTGCACATTTCATCGGACCGGATCGCGATATTTCCGCACCTGATGTTGGTACGAATGCCCAGACCATGTCTTGGATGATGGACGAGTATTCAAAAGTAGTGGGAAAGACGTCGTTTGGTGTTATCACCGGAAAACCGATAAGTATTGGTGGGTCGGAAGGACGGGAAGATGCAACCGCCCGGGGAGGCTGGTACGTCATTGGTGAGGCAGCAAAGGACCTTGGTATTACTCTCAAGGGTGCGACAGCTGCAATTCAAGGGTTTGGAAATGTGGGAGAAAATGCGGCATTACTCGCACATCCCTTGTGTGAATGCAGGGTGATTGCGGTCAGTGACAGCCGGGGGGGTGTAGTGAACCGGGATGGTCTTGATCTACCGAAGCTCAGGGAACATAAAAAGAAGATGGGATCAATTAAGAATTCAGGGCTTGGGGTGGATATCACCAACAAACAACTCCTGGGACTGGACGTCGACATTCTCATACCGGCGGCCCTTGAAAACGCAATTACCATGGATAATGCTGATAGCATTAAAGCGCGAATCATTGCCGAATTCGGCAATGGCCCCATAACAGCTGAAGCCGACACTCACCTGAATATCAAAGGCGTCCCCATTATCCCCGATGTTCTCTGTAATGCAGGCGGAGTCATCGTATCATACTTTGAAATGGTGCAGAACCTGAATATGGACCACTGGGAACTGGCAGAGGTAGAATCACGGTTGAAAAAGCATATGACGGAAACCTACCGCATGGTGTCTGACATGGCCACAGGCAATAAAATTTCTCTGAGACGGGCCGCCTACAGCCGTGCCATGGAACATGTTGTGGAAGCGATGAAGATGCGGGGGTGGATATAAGGTAAAGGCATCAGGCTGTTATATGGCATGGTCAGATGAGCTTTTGCATGGATCAGATCTCCGTAGCAGTAGCAAAGTAAATGTCGTGCTTATTTCATCCGGAACTTTCGTGCGATTCCCGGCAGTATGGCTGGTTCTGGAGAAATTCTGAACCATACTAAAAAAAAATAAGATCCAATAATTTATAAACGAATTTATCCTGAGTCCTGCAATATTCTTTCTGAGGCAAAAACGCATGGCAGACCTGTCAGATGCATATATCCTGATTGCCATTGTTGTACTGGTAATACTTGTAATCGTACTTGTTGTCACAGGAAAGCAGGTGAAGACACGCCCTTCCAGATGGGCATTTCTTGCATTTTCACTCATTGTTGGCGGAATCGTGTTTGGAGAAAACCGCCTCATCGGATACGGTCTGATGGGTGCCGGGATTTTTCTCGCATGTATCGATATATTTGTCAGATACCGGAATCAGGGTAATACCCGATAACCCGCGAGTTTTTCAAGCCCGGCTGTTACCCTTGCATTGGCTGCTTTCCTGAAACATCTTCAGCAGAATAATCATCATTGAAATAAATCCCTTTTTATGGACACTCAATCCGCACAACTCCGGAACAGGATCCTTATCCGTTTCATCGCCGGCTCTCCAGTGCCAGAATCCGGTTTATTGATAAATGCCTATTCGATGATGTAAAGTATGTTTAATACATCAGGTGCCCCAAAGACCCTTGGGGGAACAAATAAAAATAGCGCGGGAATACTAAATGAACTCATCACAGGTTATAGACAGCATCCTTTCAGCACGATATCTCCGGCAAGGCGAAAAAACGTTTGAGGATATCTGCCATCGTGTTGCATGGGCGCTTGCAGAAGACGAAGTCGAGGCTAAAATCTTTTTTGATGTCATGGTCTCCCTGCGGTTCTTACCCAACTCCCCAACGCTCATGAACGCCGGAACAGACCTGGGGCAGCTCTCTGCATGTTTCGTCCTTCCGGTTCCGGATTCTATCAACGGTATCTTCGATGCCATGAAACACGGTGCGATCATCCATAAGACCGGTGGTGGAACAGGGTATAATTTCTCACACATCAGACCTCAAGGTTCCCGTGTGCGATCTACAGATGGAGTTGCTTCAGGTCCGGTATCCTTTATGGGAATCTTCAACGCAGCAACCGAAGTCATCAGGCAGGGTGGTCGCCGCCGGGGAGCCAACATGGGAATCCTGAATGTCTGGCACCCGGATATCCTTTCATTCCTCTCTGCAAAAGCACGGGAAGGGGATATTTCCAATTTTAACATCTCCGTTATGGTCGATGATAAATTCATGGAGCTTGTTTCCCGGAAAATGTGTGATAAGATCTGGATAACCCACCCGTATTCCGGTGAATCGATCACGGTCGGGCAGATCTGGTCAGGAATTGTGGACGGGATCTGGAAGACAGGGGAACCCGGATTACTTTTTTATGATGAAATAAACCGGCACAACCCCGTTCCGGACTTTGGCGTCATCGATACAACCAATCCCTGCGGTGAACAACCGCTGCTCCCGTACGAGAGCTGCGTTCTTGGCAGCATCAATCTTGCTGCCTGCATACGCAACGGGATCCTTGATGAGGATGCACTGAATGACACCGTGCGAACTGGTGTCCGGTTTCTTGATACGGTCATTGATAAAAATGTATATCCTATTCCGGAAATTGCAGAAGCAACGAAAAAAACCCGTAAGATTGGACTGGGCCTGATGGGAGTCCATGACGCCCTTCTTATGGTTGGGCTGGCATATGATTCGGATGAAGGAAGAGCCTGGTGTGAACATGTCATGCGGACTGTCACTGATACCGCAGTAGACGAATCACACCGTCGTGCGGAAAAAATTGGGGCGTTTCCGGCGTGGAAAGAGAGTATCTGGAAAGAGTTCCCGGTAAGGAATGCAGCGCTGACCTCAATAGCTCCGACAGGAACCGTGTCCCTGCTTGCAGGGTGCTCAAGCGGTATCGAACCAGTCTTCTCATTTGCTTATACACGAAGAAACACCATTGGTAAGACGTTTATTATTGTAAATCCGGTATTCCGGGCATATCTTGAAAAAACCCTGTCTGGTTCAGGATTATCCAGAGCAGAACAAAGAAATAGGGCAGACGAAGCCATTAATCACGTCCATGAGCGGGGGACGGTTCAGGACCTGAACTGGCTCCCGCAGAAATTCCGGACTCTCTTTAAAACTGCACTTGATATCCACTGGCGGGATCATGTACTGATGCAGGCTGCATTCCAGAAGCATGTCCATGCCTCTATCAGTAAGACCATTAATATGCCAAATGCAGCAACGAGGGAGGAATGTGAGGAAGTACTTCTTATGGCGTGGGCACATAAGCTGAAAGGTATAACTATTTACCGCATCGGCAGCAGGCAAAATGTGGTTCTCACCCTGAAAGATACCGTATTGGATTAAACTGCGCCTGGGAAAATCTATACAACCAACAGACCTGCCGAAACTGTAATCATCTTTCTTTTTTCCTTGAACCTATCAGTCCTTCTTCATCGCTTCTGCCTTCAGATCTTCTGGCATCAGCTCAATTGCGTACCGCAAGGCGGTCCGGGGCATCGATTTCCTGTTTCGCATGACAAAATCAAAAACTTCTTTCTGGTGCCTGCGGCTGCCCTCTTTTAAGAGCCACCCGTATCCCTTCTGCACCATATCATCGTTATCATTCAGCAGCAGGTAAGCGATCTCCAGCATATCTGAAAGAAACTTCCCCCGCTTTGCCGGCACGATCAGCGATACTGCTGCCGCCCGTCGCATCCAGCGGTTTTTGGATTGTGTCCACTGTTTAAGTTCGTCCAGATATTCCGGGTATTTTTCAATGAATTCGCCCATCGTATGATTGCAAAAACCATCACATGCAGCCCAGTTGGAGATGTATGAATCAATCCAGTGCCGGAATACGGGGAGATCCTCTCTCTCGTAACGGTCGGCAAGAAGATGAGCCCAGCTGGAAACGATAAAGGCCTCCTCGCAATAGCCCGATTTATACAGATGCTCGCAGAGAGAAAAAATCTCCTTCTTGTCCCTTACTTTGATATCTTTCCAGTACTTCCGGGCGATCTTCCTGACAATCGGCACTTTAACCCCGTAATACTTTATCTCCTCTTTAAAGAACCGCTGGAATGTCTTCCGGGTTGCGGGATCTGCACTAATCCTGAGTTCTTTTCTGATATATGCGATAACCGGATCCATGCTGAGGGTGGGGGTGGATATGGGATAAGTGATTGGCATAATCTTTCAAAAGCAAGAGCATTTTAAGAACCATATGCGAATGGTGCGGTGGAACAAGACGTTATTTTATGTGGCTACCGATCCTGTCTGTTTGGCAAGATTTGACGATTCTGGATATTTCCTGTCAAATGAAGCAGCTGAATTCAATCTTCAGTAAGGAAATAATTTAGTATTTTTATCCAATTCCATGGTCTTTTGCCGCTATTTCATTTCACAATCGCAATTCACCTCAAATCTTTCTATTAATTGGATTCCCGTACAGTTGGGCCATATCCCCCTCACAAGCCCATCTTTCCTGCCAGTGTCCTCGCCCAGGCTGCGATTGCGTTCCAGTCGCGGAAGTCACCGGTTGGGACTTTCAGAAGCAAGGTCAGGCTTCGCTCAACAAAGTTCAGCTTACCTGCATCAAGGGAGCCGGCAAACATCGTCATCGCGACCGGACTTATGGGAGCTAATGCCGTAACAAGCTGGTCAGTGAACCCTTTCACATCGCCGGTCTTTGGATACACCGGAGCGATTCCCGTGACAAATCCAGCCACCGGCAACCGGGAAAGCTCGTCTTTGTTGGCTGCGACAAATGCCGCCACATCACCTGTTACCTTTCCTGTGTACACAGGTGCTCCAATCACAACCGCATTGGTCATCGGTGATCCTTACGGTCTTTTGTGTAGGGCTCCTATAAATGACCGGCCCCACACCGCCATTTGTCTGTCACGGTGTCACTTCTATTTGTATCCTTACTTTTATACCCAATAATGTACTGACCTGCTTTTCAGACACAGGCACTATTTTATAAAACAGGTATCTATAATGTGTAATACCGGGGATGAATGGTGTCTACTGATCCTGTATGTTTTGCAATAGTTGATGATGACGGCGCCCGATTCACGACCACATACAAAGACCAGAAGTATTATTTCTGCACGAATTACTGCAAAAAGAAATTTGATGAAAATCCAGAGAGATATTCACGAATCGCCTGTGATGTTACTATTGAACCCGGTGGGGCATCGTGCTGAACGGGATTGCCAGGGAACCAGGCACTTCACATTTTTACCTCATACAAATGAGCAATATTGAGTAAAAATAAAAATTATTTAAAAATTTCCGGACTAAAGTGATAATCTCCACATACCCTCCGGAAGGCATCTGAAATTTCACGAAACGGGTGATACCCATGATCTCTTCCCTGAATATGCTTCCTGCAGCCCTTTTTTTTACCCTTGCTCCTTTTGACCAAATTCATATATCCGTCAGCAGGAGTCTGAGCAGGAGATCCGATATAAAACAGGTTCCGTGCTCTCTTTCGTCCTCAGGACATACAGCGATATCTCTTACCCAACTCGCCAGGCATTACCAGAAAGAGCACCTGGACGAACCCGTGCGGTATATTGGATAACCCGAATCCTGTTGCATAAAAGGCGATAACACTTAAGGAAATAAACACGATTCTAGTACAGAGTAACGAGGTAAAAAGCCATGGCCACTGATCCCGTCTGTTTGATGATAGTTGATGAAGATGATGCGAAATTCACCAGTATGTACAAAGACCAGAAGTATTACTTCTGCTGCAACTGGTGCAAAAAGAATTTTGAAGAGAACCCGAAGAGATATTCGCGTATTTCTCCCGATGTCAGTGTCGATCTAAAACACGTTACCTGAACGGGATTTTTTTAGGGACACCGGGTAATAAATCTTTTATCCCGGTTGTTTGGCAAAACTGCTGAGTGTTTCTGATACAATGAACGGTATACGGTAACGTGAAGACAGATTTCAGAAAAATTATCATTTCATGATGGTGTTGCTTACCTTAAATGACAGATTACGAATCGTTTTGAACACCCCGTATCTCATTCAGAGGGTCACCGGGCATTTCTGGAGAAGCTTTAATAGCGATCCTAATCGTAGAGCGCAGATAAAAAAGGAAAAAAATATGAATTTCAGATAAACAGCGGGGCAAAGACCACTGATACGATCGCCATCAGTTTTAACAGGATGTTAAGCGCCGGGCCTGCCGTGTCCTTGAACGGGTCTCCGACCGTGTCTCCGGTGACTGCCGCCTTGTGTGCAGCCGAGCCCTTTCCGCCGAGGTGGCCTTGTTCGATGTATTTCTTTGTGTTGTCCCATGCGCCGCCGGTGTTTGCCATCATGACAGCAAGGATAAAGCCGCTGGTGATTGAACCCACGAGGAGTCCGGCAAGTGCAGCCGTCCCGAGGAAAAGCCCGCAGATGACCGGCGCAATGATTGCTATGAGCCCCGGGATCACCATCTGCTTGAGCGCAGCGTTGGTGGAAATGGTGATGCATGCTTCATAGTCCGGTTCTGCCTTGCCCTCCATGAGACCAGGGATATCCTTGAACTGCCTGCGCACCTCCTGCACAATGTCGCCCGCTGCCTTGCCGACAGCGGTCATGGCAAACGAACAGAAGAGGAAAGGAAGCATTGCACCAATCAGTACCCCGACAAAGACTATCGGGCTGATGAGGTCGACAAGCGGGAGGCCGACCGCTTGTGTGTAAGCGATAAGGAGCCCGAGGGAGGTAAGGGCGGCACCCCCAATGGCAAAGCCCTTGCCGATTGCTGCGGTGGTGTTGCCAACAGCATCAAGGGTATCGGTAATCTCACGCACACCCTTTTCCTGATGGGACATCTCGGCAATACCCCCGGCATTGTCCGCAACCGGGCCATAAGCGTCAACAGAGAGAGTGATCCCCAGCGTGGCGAGCATCCCGACACCGGCAATTGCTACCCCGTACAGTCCTGCCTGATGAGCAGCGACAAGGATTGCACCTGCAACAATAAGGACAGGAAATACCGTGCTCTCAAATCCCACGGCAAGACCGGTAATGATGCCGGTTGCTGCCCCGGTCTCCGTGGATTTTACAATCCGCTGGGTTGGCGGGCGGTCATAGGACGTGTAGTACTCGGTCACAAGCCCGATCAGGAACCCTCCGACCAATCCTGCAATGGCGGCGATAAATACCCCGATATACAGTGGTCCGAGAAGCGTGACTACCAGAAAATAGGTGGCAACCGCGGTGATGATCAGGCTGGCGAATGTGCCCGTGTTGAAGGCCTTGTGGATCGCGCTGCTCTCGTTTTGGGTACTTCTGACAAAGAACGAACCGATCACGGAAGCAATAATTCCCAGCGCCGCAACCAGCAGCGGTAAGAGAACGAGGTTCATGACGGTGCTGGCATCCGGAATGATATTGATTGAGGGACCGAGTGTCAGGCGGATGGAATCCATCAGGCCGGCACCATTGGATGATGCAATCATCGCTGCGACAGAACCGCCGATAAGCATGGTCGCAATAATGGATCCGCAATAGGATTCATAGAGGTCGGCACCCATGCCTGCG